>CAZEIY010000005.1:0-12135 GCA_964512375.1 uncultured Rickettsiales bacterium
ACGCTCACCCTCACCGTTGAGATATCTCTCACAGGAGACTCGGACTCGTTCTCCTGGCTCATTCCCTTGCCTACGAACACCGCGGAGTCGGGTGCAGCCGCGACCGATGGCATCGACAACGATGGGAACGGTCACATTGATGACTTCGTGTTGGTACCCACCGCCGATGGCCTGCCGTACACGACGGCTACCCCATCATCGCTGATGCTGCTTGATGGCATCACCATGCCAAGAATCATCGCGCCTCCTCAAAATGGCTGGGATGACTTCGGGGATGACCTGGCGTCTGGCGACGATGACGATGACGATGATGCTGCAGGAGGTGGCGGTGCCGACGAGGATGGTGGCGTCAGCGTGATCGACCTACCCCAGGTCGAAGACTATGTGGGCGAATTGATCTCCTCCGAGGACACGACGGCACTGGTCACCTGGCTCAACGACAACGGCTACGTCATCACCGCGGACATGTATCCCTACATTGCTGAGTATGTGGCCTCTGGCATGGCCTTCTTGGGGATCCAGTTGGCTCCGACTCCCCAGAGTGGCGTCTACAGCATCAAGCCCCTACAACTCAGATACAACGCAACGGTTCCCATGGTTCCTCTCCAACTGACGGCGGTCGCTGCCGAGCCTGAGATGGGCTTCGTGGTCTTTGTGGCCGCCGATGAGAACTACGAGGCAGACAACTACGAGAGCCTCGATGTCGATACGGACCTCTTGTGGGCGGACCCGCGAACCGGCGAGAGCAACTACTACTCTATGGTGTCGTGGCTCGCTGACCTCACTCCTGGTGGACAAGCCTTCTTCAAGGAGTTTGCGGACTCCAGCGATGAGCTCCTCGACCTGATCTGGAATGTCTGGTTGGGCACCGATGACCAAGATGAAGCAGAGCAATTCGTACAGGACCTGGCCGGTCGTCATGACCGCATTACGCGGTTGTACACCCGCATGTCGAATTGGGAGATGGAGAACGATCCATCCTTCGTGCCGGTAGTTGGTAGCTTCGAGTCAATCTCGAATGTTCATGACTTGAGCGGTAGAGATCCGGTCCACTGGGATATCAGTGTTGCGCCTCCCCTTCCTTGCAACAACACCTACTGCGGTCCATTCGGCACCTGCGCGAGCACCAACGTCGGCGTAGATGGCTGCGCTTGCAATGCGGGCTCAACGGCGCGCGGCATTATCGAGCCGGCGGTCGGTGCGCTCGGCATGCAGTTCACGGTTTCCTGCCAGAGCACATTCTTTGATCTGGGCATTGAAGAGGTCGCTGGTCTATCGGACCCATGTGACATGGTGAGCTGTGGAGTCCTCGGCAGTTGTATGCCGCACAATGGCAACCCCACCTGCCTCTGTGTGCCTGGTGCAGCGGCGATCAACATCGGCGGTAGCCTCACCTGTGCGGCAGTCGAGCAGACCTATCTGGCCAATCAGTTGCTGTGGCCCGAGTGGCCGCCAGTGGTAGAGACTGGCGACGATGATGATGCGGTGAGCAGTGACGACGACGACGCGGTGAGCAGTGACGACGACGACGCGGTGAGCAGCGATGACGACGATGATACGAGCGGCGCTGGGTCGTCCGGAGACACCTATCAGGGTCTCGACTCGAGCATGAGTTGTGCCTGTGACAGCGCAGGCTCAGGACAGCCGGGAGCGGTAGCTCTCGCGTTCCTCGCGTTCTTTGGACTCGGAATGGTGCGTCGTCGGCTGAGCTGAGGCTCGCTCCCAAGTCGGGTTTGCTCTCAAGGAGGCCCTAGTAGGTCCCCATCGCCGCCTCGACCGCCGTGATTGTCGCCAGGTTTTCGATGGTATCGACGTCAGACCCCAGCTGCAGGATGTTCACCGGGTGGCTCATACCTACGAGTAGGGGACCGATTGCAGTAGCGCGGCTGAGTCGAGTCAGGAGCTTGTAGGCGATATTTGCCGATTGAAGATCGGGGAAGATCAAGATGTTGGGCTCGCCCTTGATGTCACAGAAGGGGAACGTCTCTTCGCGAAGGGCGATGTCGAAGGCGATGTCTGCTTGCATTTCGCCATCGAACTCGAAGTCCACACCGCGGTCCGAGAGGATGCTGACGGCGCGCTGCACCTTCTGGGCCTTGGGCTCACGGGTTGAGCCGAAGTTGGAGAAGGAAAGGAAGGCGACCTGCGGTTTCATGTCGAATGTGCGTGCAACCGCTGCCGTGTTGATGGCGATCTCGGCGAGCTGCTCGGCGCTGGGGTCGACGTTCACCGTGCAGTCTGCAAACAGCAGCAGGCGCTCCTGGAAGACCATCACGTAGATTCCGGCGACGCTCTGGACATCGTCGCGCGCACCAAGGATCTGCAGCGCCGGCCGGATTGCCTCAGCGTAGTTGTAGTGCAGTCCGGTCACTACGCCATCGGCATCGCCTTGCTCCACCATCATCATTCCGAACACGTTGCGATTGCGTAGCCACGCTGAGGCATCCCTGGGGGTGAGTCCCTTCCGTTTGCGCAGCTGCCACAGGTGCTCACGGTATTCCTCGCGGCGGGGGAAGTCGTCGGGATCGATGAGCTCGACACTCTCGGGCAGCTCGATGGAATGCTGCAGCAGCGTGTACTCGATCTCTCTCTGTTCTCCCAGGAGTACGGGGTGGCAGATGCCTTCTTCGGCGAGGTTTCGCGCCGCTCGCAGGATCCGCGGCCTGGCGCCCTCGGGAAAAACGATCCGCTTGCGGTCTCGCTTTGCGCGGTTGATCAGCGGACGCATTATCTGGTGTGTCCGGCCCAGGGTGCGCTCCAGGCGCTCGCGGTAGGCATTCCAGTCGGTGATGGGATTGCGGGCCACTCCCGTGTCGACGGCTGCCTTGGCGACAGCTGGCGCTACCCACAAGAGCACGCGCCGGTCAAAGGGCTTGGGGATGATGTAGTCGGGCCCAAAGTGCATATCAGGCTGGTCATAGCTCTTGCGGATGGAGTCGGGGACCTCTTCGCGTGCGAGTTCTGCCAGCGCCTTGGCGGCAGCGAGCTTCATCTCGACGTTGACCTTGCGGGCATGTACATCGAGGGCGCCACGGAAGATGAAGGGGAAGCCGAGGACATTGTTGACCTGGTTGGGATAGTCCGAGCGTCCCGTCGCCATGATCAGGTCATCGCGAGCGGCAGCGGCCTCGGGGTAGGGGATCTCTGGATTGGGGTTTGCCAGCGCAAAGACGATCGGGTTGGCCGCCATGCTGCGCACCATGTCCTGCGTCACGACTCCAGCGACAGAGCAGCCAATGAACACATCGGAATCGACGAGTGCCTCGGCCAGTGTGCGCGCAGAGGTCGTGCTCGCGAACGCTTCCTTGTACTCGTTCATTCCCTTCTCGCGACCCTGGAAGATCACACCGCGGCTATCGCAGAAGATGATGTTCTCGCGGGGGATACCCATCGCCAGGAGGAGCTCAGCGGTAGCGATGCCTGCCGCTCCGGCGCCGTTCATGACGATGTTCATCTTGTCGAGTTCGCGACCGGTCAATTGCGCCGCGTTCATCAGTGCGGCACTAGAGATGATCGCCGTTCCATGCTGGTCGTCGTGGAAGACCGGGATGTCGAGAGCTTCCTGCAGCTCCTTCTCGATGCGGAAGCAGTGGGGAGCAGCGATGTCTTCCAGGTTGATACCTCCGAAGGTAGGCTCCATTGTCCTGACCGTGGCGATGAACTCGTCGGTGCTGCTTGTGTTGAGTTCGATGTCAAAGACATCGATGTCTGCGAAGCGTTTGAACAGGACGCCCTTGCCCTCCATTACCGGCTTGCCGGCCAGGGCTCCGATATCGCCCAGGCCAAGGACCGCAGTGCCGTCGGTGATTACCGCAACCAGGTTGCCCTTGGCTGTGTACTCATACGCAGTGTTTGGTTCTGCGGCGATCGCGAGACAGGGGGCCGCGACGCCCGGGCTGTAGGCCAGACTGAGGTCGCGGGGCGTGCTGACTGGCTTGCTGGGTTGGACCTCCAGCTTTCCTGGGCGTCCGCGCCGGTGATATTCGAGGGCATCCTCGTCGAGTTTGCTCATGATGTTCTCATCGCTCCCATGGCCGCAGTCATCGACTGACTGCGGCGGCGGACTTTAACTGCTATCCCGTCTGAGTTCCACCAGCCCTGTTCCTGGACGGCGCTCGGCCCTGTAGGATTCTATGATGGCTCGTTGCTACAAGTGCTCTACTGACTTTCCCATGGAGGGTCGTCCCGGCCGTAAAGAAGAGTGCCCCTCGTGTGCGGCATCGCTGCGCTGTTGCCTGGGCTGTCGCTTCCACGACTCCAGCGCCCACAACCAGTGCAGGGAGCCTGGAACTGACTTTATTCGCGACCGGGAGTCGGCGAACTTCTGTGACAGTTTCGAGATGAGCGTGCTGGCAGGGGCTGCTGGTGGTGGTGACCAGGAGTCGGCGAAGGCCGCGCTGAACGACCTGTTCAAGATCTGAGTCAACTCGACGAGTCGTCGTCGCCTGCAGAGTCATCGTCGTCGCCAGCGGAGTCGTCGTCGTCGCCTGCAGAGTCATCGTCGTCGCCTGCGGAGTCGTCGTCATCGCCAGCGGAGTCGTCGTCGTCACCCTCTTCGTAATTGAAATCCAGTCCTACCCCGCTGCCCCTCGAGGTGGTGAGGATGAGCGCTGCAGGGCCTGGTGCCAGGCCTGCCGGGGTGACGAAGTCCACCTGTTCCTCGCAGGCCTCCGGAATGAGCCACTCGCCGGTATCGATGTCGGTCCAGCCAGCCTCACCGCGGCAGACCCTCGTGCACTCAGCACAGCGCAGCGCAGTCAGAATGCACTGATCGCAGGCCAGACAGGACGCGTCGTGGGAGACGTCGAGCACCTCGGCCTCTTCGCCGCCGAGTTGAATGCGGGTGTCGCGAACTTCCAACTCCGTGGTGATGAACAGACCGCGCAGGGTCACCTCGGTGCCGCCGCCGAGCGGGCCGGATGGGGGGCTCAGCTCGTCGAGGATGGGCACGCAGACTGCTAGAGGGGGAGAGAGAAGCTCATCATCGCAGGATATCCCGACCACGGTGGCGGCCGCGGCCAGGGCAAGGAGTACCAGCGAACGGGTAGTGGAAGCAGTTTTGTCCATCTCAGAACTCCCCACTGAGGAAGTCCGCAGCATCTACCTGGCCCTCGGAAGGAGCGAAGAGTGTGGGCTCTGTATCCTTCTTGAAGATTACCCTCACCGCCTTCTTCGAATCCTCGGGGGCGAGCAGGCCCGTCTTGCTATCGATGCGTACCGTCACGATGTCCTCAGGCTCTTTGTACTCGCTGGGGGGGTACTTTTCGAGGGTGGGACGCATATAGTCCATCCAGATGGGTAGCGCTACATCGCCTCCGTACTGTCCCTTGCCCATACCGCGGAAGTCGTCGAGGCCTACCCACACCACGGTGACAATTTCGGGTGTATAGCCAACGAACCAGGCGTCACGATAGTCATTGGTGGTTCCCGTCTTGCCGGCGACCTTCTTCTTGAGTTCGAGCGCCTTCATAGCGGTGCCGCTGCTGACGACCGAATGCATGAGGTTGACCATCACGTAGGCGGTATTGTCGTCCATGACATCTTTGGTGAGGGCGCCCTCGCCGGTCTGCTCGAGGACGGTGCCATTGCGGTCGCGCACTTCGGAGATGAAGTAGGGGTCGCGGCGGTCGCCGAGGGTTGGAAACACGGTGTAAGCGCGCGCTAATTCCCGCAGGGTCAGCGCCGACGCTCCCAGCCCCATCGCCAGGTTCTCCTCGAGGGCCGTGGTGAAGCCGAAGCGCTTCATGTAGCCGAGGGTGTACTTCACACCGATGGCCTGGAGGATCTTCAAGGTGACGATGTTGCGGGAGAGGATCAGACCCCGGCGGAAGGTCGTGTCCCCCAAGTACTTTCCTCCCGAGTTGCCGGGCTTCCACAATTCGCCCTCCTTATCGACACGCTGTTCGACGATGGGTGCGTCGACGAGGATGCTGGACGGAGTGTGTGGGTTGTCCTCGCTGTCGAGGGCAGCGGCGTAGACCAGGGGCTTAAACGTGGAGCCCACCTGGCGGCGTGCCTGGATAGCTCGATTGAATTCAGAGCCACTGAATGAACTGCCGCCAACCATGGCGAGCACCGCGCCATCGGCTACTCGCAGGCTCAAGAGCGCTGCTTCCGGGTCGGGGGCCTGCTCCATGGCGAGACGCGGGTAGTCGAGCGGGCCATCGAACTTTCGACCGAGTGTGTTCTTCCAGTTCTCGGTCTCGTTCACCACGCGTATTTCAACGAGATCACCTTCGTGGAGGATGTCGTCGAGGCGCTTGCAGACAAACCAGTTGAAGTTCAGCTCGGGATTGATGTTGTGGCACCACTTGAACTCGCTGATGGGCATCAGGCCGCGACGAGAACCGACGTCGATGAGGGCCCACTTGCGAGACACCTTTGCCACTACCGCTTTGCTGTATTCCCCCGGCTTCAGTGTCGGGATGTCGGAGAGGGGGATGGAGCCCGCGGGCAGGTCATAGGCGGGGTTGTAAGGACGCAACTCCCGGGTGCGCTTGCGGTCGACCTCGAGGAGGGCCTTGTTGATAGCTGCATCGTCCTCGAGCTTGGTGCCGCCTCGGTAGCCGATGCGCTTGTCTGCCCGGCGGACGCCGCTTGAGATCGCCTCGTTGGCCGCCAGCTGCAGTTCACTGTCCATTGGAAGTGCGACCTGCAGTCCGCCGTTGTAGGTGGCGTCGTGGCCATAGGTCTTCACCAGGTAGCGTCGCACGTGCTCCACGAAGTACGGTGCCGTGTCGAGGTTGATGTTGTGCTTCTTTACGAAGGTAAGCTCGCGTTCGTAGGCCGCGTCGGCTTCTTCTTTTCCGATGTAGCCGCGCCGGGCCATCTGGGAGAGCACGTAGCGCTGGCGGTCCTTGGCGGCCTGGAAGTTTCGGTTCGGTGAGTAGCTTGCCGGGGCTTGGGGTAGTCCGGCGAGGATGGCGGCCTCGGGCAGGCTCAACTCAGCGACGCTCTTGCCAAAGTACAGCTTGGCAGCTGCCTGAACACCATAGGCACCGTGGCCCAGGTAGATCTGGTTGAGATAGAGATAGAGGATGTAGTCCTTCTCGAAGTTCCGCTCAATGCGTGAGGCGAGGATGGCCTCTTTGATCTTGCGAGCCAGCTTCTTCTCTCGAGTGAGGAGGAAGGATCGCGCCACCTGCTGGGTGATTGTCGACGCTCCTTGCGCCATCCGCCGCTCCTGGACGTTCTTGATCATGGCGCGGGCGATGCCCATGTAGTCAAGTCCAGCGTGTTCCCAGAAGGCGGCATCTTCAGCTGAGACGAAGGCATTCCGGACGGTATCGGGGATCTGTTCCATCGGTACGACGTAGCGCTGCTGTTCGTAGAACTCACCGACCACCGTGCCGTCGGCATCACGCACCTGACTGACTACGGGGGGCGCATAGTCTGCGAGGCTGTTTACGGACGGCAGATTCTGGCTGAAATAGCTAAGCACCCCGAGGAGGGCGAGCAGGTGACGAATATGGCGGTGAGCCAGCGGAGCCATCTGCGTCGGAAGAGCGAGGAGAAAAGACCGGTGCCTGGTGACTTCTGCGGACGCCGCGCCGGAATGTTCTGAGCGGTGACTGCGTCCTCTCGTGGTTCTTCGGCAGCTAGGGGAGTGGGTGCTTTGGACCGGTCAGTGGGCGCTTCGGCTAGGGGAGTGAGTGCTTTGGACCGGTCAGTGGGCGCTTCGCTCAGCTCACTGCGTGGGCTCCACGCGGCAGCCGACGGGTGTTCAGCGGCGACTTCAGTCTGTTGCGCGTCTTCATCGACGCCGTCGTTCATCTGCATCGGTCCAGCAAGAGGACGGCGCATCGGGTCTTCGATCGTCGGGGGCTCCGGGTCGGCGCCCTCGGCTGTGCTGGCAGCGGCGAGTTGCTCGCGTTTCAGAGTATCGATGTCCTCTGAGAACGGGCTCTTCGAAAGCGGTCGCGCCGGGCGCATTGGCGGGATGCTTGGCGGTTGGCTCAGTTGCGCCTCGGCGCGGCTACGGGCAGCGCGCTCGCGAAGGGTCTGCTCATCGGGCTCTTCGCTAGGAGCGGGGGAAGCGAAGTCCCGTGGTGGTGGTGCTACGGCAGGCTCTTGCGGCGGCGGGGGCGTTACGACACCAGGTCGCATCCCACCGGGCAAGGTGTCGTCTTCCTGGATGGGCGGCACCGGCGCAGCATCGTGCTGAGTGACGGGTGCGCTACCTACTGGTTGTGTCGCCGCGGCATCTTCCTGTTCCATGGCCAGCTGAGTCGTGCGTATCCGTTCTCGCACGGACTCGGGGTACGAGATCGTGATCACCGTTTTGCAGGTACAGCGATAGCGCTTGCCTTCGGGAGGAAGGGGCTCTTGGAGCCGATAGGTAGCGCCGCAAGTGGGGCACCGAGTCCGTAAGATCATCGAGATTCCAGCCGATGGAAGCCAGTTCAGCGGAGTTTGTTTATGCCCTGTTGGCTGTCCGTGTCAACGGATCCGTTGGACCGATCTGCGTCAATGCCCTTGCATGCAGCCTCCGGCGCCCCCAAGATCCCTCGGTGAACAAGCTGCATCTGCTCGTCCTGTTGCTGACTCTCTGCGTCGGAACTGTATTGCTGGTCTCAACTCAGCGAGGTGGCAGCGCTGTGGGCGAGCCGCTGAGCAGTGTCTCGAACAGGTTGATGCCGGGCTACAGCCTCCCTGATCTGCACTACTTTCGTCGGGTCGCCCAGAAGATAAACAGCGAGTACGTCGATCCCACCCGGGTTGAGCCCGAGGTCATCTTGCGCGGCGCCCTGGATCGTGTGGCTCGAAGTGTTCCGGAATTTCTCTACGAGATCGACGAGCAGCAGCAGGTCATACGGCTCGTTGTGGGTGAGGCACGCGACGAACTGGGCCTGCCTCCTATCGAGGGTCTGACCGATGTCGTTGTAGTGGTCGACAAGGTGGCGGCGCTTCTCGACAGCTCGCTGGCAGAGGACGTCGAGCGCCCACCCATCGAGTACGCCCTCATGAACGGCATGCTCTCGACCCTGGACCCGCACAGCATCTACATCAATCCTGAGAGCTACAAGGAGATGTCGATTACAAACAAGGGGCACTTCGGTGGCCTGGGCATCACGATTGGGATTCGCGAGCGGCGCCTGACCATCCTCTACCCCTTGAAGGACACGCCCGCCTGGAGGGCTGGGCTCTCGGCGGGAGATCGTATCGACAAGATTGGCAATGAATCCACGGTCAACATGGGATTGCAGGAGGCGGTCGGCAAGCTGCGAGGAGTGGTGGGGAGCCCAGTCACTATCACGGTCAGTTCCAAGGACGACAGGCCCGACCGCGAGGTCACTATTGTTCGTGCCCGGATCGAGGTTCCCTCGGTGGAGTGGACCTACGCCGGCGATGGTGTCGGCTTGATCCAGGTACTGCACTTCAGCCAGACCACTCATGAGACCGTTGAGGACGCGCTCGAAGAACTCGACAGCAAGGCCATCGAGGATCGCCGTGGCAAGCTCGGGGGCCTCATCTTGGATTTACGGGGCAACCCGGGTGGTTACCTGCAGCAGGCTATTGAAGTCGCCGACAAGTTCATTAGCAGCGGCCCCCTTGTCACTACGGTAGGTCTTGGTGGGAGTACTCCCGACGTCACTCGGGCGACCCGCTTTCGCACGGAGGATGAGCTGCCCATTGTCGTCCTGGTGGATGCGAGTTCTGCCTCGGCCTCTGAGATTGTCGCGGGTGCCCTGCAAAACCGAGATCGGGCCATCGTTATGGGGTCTCGGACCTTCGGTAAGGGGTCCGTCCAGAACCTGTATGACCGCGACTTCCACGACGGCGCGCTCAAGATGACTATTGCCAAGTACCTGACACCGGGGGATGTCTCGATTCAAGGGCAAGGGGTCCAACCAGACATCGAGTTGCGTCCTGCGGTGGTTCCGACTGACGGCGATGCACGGCTGTACTGGCAGGACTTCGAACTGCGCGAGGAGGACCTGGACCACTCGTTTGCCTGGGGCCAGGAAGGCCAGGAAGGCGCATCGCCTGTTCTGCGCAGTGTCTATTCCTGTCCGGAATGCTTCACTGAGGTCGGTGACACCTCGGCTGATGAGGGTCCCGAAGAGCAGCTCGACGACCCTTCAATCAAGGCGGCGAAGGCCCTCCTGGTTCGCCGCCCCTCGCCGACCCGCAGCGTGATGCTTGAGGGTGCAGAGGACATTCTCTCCAAGCACTTTGCTGAGCGCGAGAAGAGGCTGGTCGCCGATTTCAAGGCGGTCGGCGTGGACTGGAGTCTGCGAGGTCGCAAGCTGAAGCCGACCAAGGGCAGTGGCAAGGTGAAGGTGGAACTTCAGGTCGATAGTGACGATGGCCTGCTCATGCCGGGGCGTAAGACCCCCATTCGTATCAAGGTGACCAACGAGGGGGGACGAACTCTGCAGCGCCTTCGTGCGGTGACTCGCGGAGAGTTCTTCCAGGGCAGAGAGTACTTCTTCGGGCGGGTCGAGGCAGGCGCGTCACGGGAATACTCGGTCGAGGCTCGGCCGATGCTCTTGGCGGATCCCAGGGCGCATGAAGTCACCTGGCACTTCTTTGCCGAAGACGGCCCCGTGCCCGACGACTTTAGAGGGCGTCTCCGCATCCATGAGATTCCTCACCCCCGTTTTGCCTATTCCTGGCAGGTGGTCGACGACGGCTCGGGTGAGAGCAGGGGCAACGGTGATGGGCTGGTGCAGCCGGACGAGCAGATTGAGTTGCTGGTCACCGTGCGCAATATCGGTGCCGGACCAACCGCGGGGCTGTGGCGGAAGGATTCGGAGGCGAAGCTCGGAGGGGAAAAAGCCAGCGAGTCGAAACCCGATGAGAAGGGCGACAAGAAGAGCGACAAGAAGGCGGGCTTTATTCGCGTGAAGAACAAGTCGGGAGAGTCGCTCTTTCTCCTTCGCGGTAACGATAGCTTTCAGCTCCGCCCCGGCGAGCAGAGCCACCATCGTCTCGGCCTCAAGGTGCTGCCTCCGGCGGCGGCCCGCGAGAAGCTTGAGCTGAAGCTCATGGTCGGCGACGATGAGTTCTACGAGTTCGTGTCTTCGGACATTGAGCTGCCGCTGTTCAGTCCTTCCGAGGCGGTCACGCTGATGGATCGCTTGATGCAGAGCAAGGAACCCGGGCTTCCAGTGCGGGGTGGTGCCTCTGATCTGGCCCCGCAGGTGGCTACCTTGAGTGGCGCGGTACAGGTCACAGGTCGACTGGGGAACTGGTACCGAGTGACGTTGCCCTGGTCGAGCACGGGCTGGGTGCCAGCCGCAGGGCTCGATGGCGCCTCGGGAGAGGCTGCCAGAGATGCCGTCAGCATCTTTCTAGCCGACTCGCCGCCTGTGCTGGAGCTCTCCGAGCACCCTGGTGGGCTGGTGGTAACTTCGGGAACTCTGAGCCTCTCTGGGCGGGTGGTCGACGACACTGAGGTCAAGGATCTCTTCCTGTTCGTCAATGATCGCAAGGTGCACTATGAGCGCGCGGCGGCTGGCAGCGGTAGCCACAACTTCACCTTCGAGGTGGAGCTTGATGCAGGAGAAAATCGGATTGAGATCTTCGCCCGCGACGACGCTGAGCACATGGGTTCGCTGGTCTTCGGTGTCTATCGCGCCAGTTCTCGCGCTGAACTCCAGGTTCCCGACCAGGACCACTCTCCTATCGGTCGGTAGTCGAGGTGAGTCGCTCGGCTCCAGCTTTTTCTTCTTAACCTTGAGGGCTGGTTCCCGGTCCATCGTGTAGACCCCCCACCCGGAGACCACGATGTTCCCAGTCCGCTATCTATCTCTTCTTGCTCTCGCTCTGTGCATGAGCCTCTTGTTGCCGATCGGCTCGGTCGATGCTCGCCGGGGCAAGGCGGCAACGGTCGGTGAGCTTCAACCCAGTGAAGATCTGAAGGCTATTCGCAGCCTACGCCGCCAGATCGCCGCTGAAGAACTCGCGGCGGCGTTACAGCTTAGCGACACGCAGACCACGGAGGTCACCACCCTGATCAAGGAGGTAAAGGCCGCTAAGGCGGAGCGCCGTGGGCAACGTGAGAGTGGCGAGCCCCAGAGGCGCGCGCTCCTCGAGGACTACCTCGACGAGGTGCAGCAGATGGGTGCCGTCAGCGAGCAGACCATCGCCGACATCAAGGCACTGCGTCAGGCCCATCGTCCGGATCCG
>CAZEIY010000005.1:12145-28854 GCA_964512375.1 uncultured Rickettsiales bacterium
GCGCGGCATCCTTACCGAAGAGCAGGCCAAGACGCTGCGCTCTTTTCGCCCTATGGCTGGCTTGCGTGGAGACCAGGCTGAGAAGCCGCCTCGCAGGGCGGAGCGCCACGAACTCGGTGGTGCTCAGGATGGCGACTCAGCTCAGGGGCGAACACGGAAGAAGGCGGGCAATAGAGGCAAGATGAAGCGGATAGTTCACGTGCTGTTGAGCGATGAGATGCTCACTGCACTCAGTCGCTAAGTTCAGGGCCGCAACCGAAGGGGCAGTCGAAGGATGCTTCGACTGCCTCCGCTGCTTTTGGCGGGTTCAGAGTGCGGCGATGGAGCCGCCGTCGCTCTCCCAACCGACGATGCCTCCACCCAGGCTCTTCACATCCTGGAAGCCCTTCTCGAGCATGAACAGCGCTGCATCCATGCTGCGTGAGCCGATGCGGCAATACACGATGGTCGCGCGGTTCTTGTCGAGGTCGTCGATGCGATGTGGGAGGTCCTGGGTTGGGATGTGCAGTGAACCCTCGATCAGTCCGCTGTTTGCGAGCTCTTGAGCTTGTCGCACATCGATGAGGATGAACTCGTCCCCGGATTCAAGCCTCTTCATGAGCTCGCTGGGTGCAACCTCGAGCTCTGCTGGCTGCGTGGGTGTCTCTGATGTTGGTTGCGAGTACGAGGAACCTTGCCGCGAATCGGATGTCGAATCCGATGCCGCAAACTGCCTGGCGAGGCGCAGCGCGGCACGGGCCGGTAGGAGCGCGAGCTTCACCTGTAGCTTCACCAGCTTCAGCGGGATCTTGAGCAGGGTGCCGATCATTGCAGACTCCGAGGGGCGAGACTCATCGCCCGATTCTTCACTGGAGCACAGGGTATGGCTACCCGCAAGTTTCGTTCCCCCCACTTGAGGTTGGTCCTCGTACCCATTGCAGGGCCCTCCCCGGATCGATACGATGGCGCGCCCGAAAGGTGGTCCTAGGAATGGAACTCAGCCCTCCCCGCGGAACACGGGACTTCTTCCCTGACGGGATGCGTCTACGTAACTGGCTCTTCTCCCACTTTCGTGAGACTGCGCGCCTGTTTGCGTTCGAGGAGTACGACGCGCCGGTGCTCGAGTCCCTGGAGTTGTTTACGCGCAAGGCGGGCGAAGAGATCGTCGGGCAGATCTATCATTTCGAGGACAAAGGCGGCCGCGCTGTGGCCCTGCGTCCTGAGATGACACCTTCCCTCGCACGTCTCATCTTACAGAAGGGGAGGTCCCTGCCGCTGCCGTCACGGTGGTTCAGTATTCCCCAGTGCTGGCGCTACGAGCGCATGACTCGTGGTCGTAAGCGTGAGCACTATCAGTGGAACATGGACATCTTTGGACTGGAGGGGCCAAGTGCTGAGGCGGAACTTCTCGCTGCGGTCACCACCTTCTTGGAGCGGCTCGGTCTCAGCGCTGCGGACGTGGGCATCAAGGTGTCATCCCGCAAGGTACTGCAGGGTGTCCTCGAGTCACTCGGTGTCACCGAAGAGCGCTTCGTGCCCGTCTGTGTGTTGGTCGACAAGCTCGACAAGCTGCCTCGTGATGTGGTTGAAAACGACCTGGCTGAGTTGGGATTGGACTCTTCGGTGATCGATCGAATCGTGGAGACCATGTCGCTCAAGTCTCTCGATGATCTCGCCGAGGTCCTCGGCGGAGAGCATGAGGCGGTGCGTGAGCTCCGCGAGCTCTTCTCGCTGGCCCAGGATTACGGATATGAGCAGTGGTTGCAGTTTGATGCATCCGTTGTGCGAGGCCTGGCCTATTACACTGGCATTGTGTTCGAGGCCTTTGATCGAGAGGCTACTCTTCGCGCAATCTGTGGTGGAGGTCGCTACGATCGGCTGCTCTCCACCTTCGGCGGCAAGGACATTCCGGCCTGTGGCTTTGGCTTCGGTGACGTGGTCATACTCGAGTTGCTCAAGGACAAGGGCCTGTTGCCTGACACCTCGCGCGCCATCGACGACCTCGTGTTCGCTTTCGGCGCAGAGCAGCGAGCCGCTGCCGCCAGCGTGGCTCAGAAGCTTCGTGCTGCCGGTAGGAGCGTCGAGCTGGTCATCGAGGAGCGCAAGGTGAAGTGGGCCTTCAAGCGCGCCGACCGGGTGGGGGCAGCTCGGGTCGTGCTGGTTGCACCTGAGGAATGGCAGCGCGGCGAGGTGCGGGTAAAGGACCTGGCGAGCGGTACCGAGTTGAACATCAAGATCGAGGAACTGGTCCCATGAGCGAACCCATCTATGTCTGTGGCCCCGTGCGATCCCCCATTGGTAAGTTTGGCGGCGGTCTTTCCACGCTCATGCCAGCGGATCTGTCGATCCCCATCGCTCGCGCTGCGATAGAGCGTGCAGGCGCGAGCATGGAGCTTATTGACGAGACCATCTGGGGCCATGGCAGGCAGGCTGGCGGTGGTACCAACACGGCGCGCCAGGTCTCGGTGCGTGCCGGCATCCCCAAGGAGTCCCCCGCCTACACCGTCAATAAGGCCTGTGGGTCGAGCTTGTTTGCCATCGTGCAGGCGGCACGGACCATCCGCCTGGGTGAGGGCGAGGTGATCCTCGCCGGTGGTGTTGAGTCGATGTCGAACACTCCGTACTTCCTACCTCGGGCTCGCTGGGGCTATCGAATGGGGCACGCGGAAGTGGTCGATGGCATGTACCGCGATGGCTTTCAGTGTCCGATCTCGGGACAGCTTATGGGACTCACAGCTGAGACCCTGGCTGAGCAATACGAGATCGATCGAGATGAGCAGGATGCTCATGCCGCCTGGAGTCAGGAGCTCGCCTCTCGCGCCTGGGACGAGGGCGCCTTTGACGATGAGGTGGTTCCCATCGACATCGAGGGACGAAAGGGTACGACTACGGTCGCGCGAGATGAGCACATGCGCCCGGGAACCACCGCCGAGAAGCTGGGGAAGCTCCCCACCATCTTCAAGGACGGCGGCACCGTGCACGCTGGGAACTCGTCTGGAGTAACTGATGGCGCTGCAGCGGTCGTGGTGGCGTCTGCCGAGGCCGTGAACAGGCATGGCCTCAAGCCTGTGGCACGGATCACGGGCTGGAATGTGGCTGGAGTTGCTCCAGAGGTCATGGGGATCGGTCCCGTCGCCGCCACTCGCGGCCTGCTGGGCAAGATCGACCTTGAACTCTCAGACTTTGATCTGGTTGAGCTCAATGAAGCCTTCGCCGCGCAGTTGATTGCGTGCGACCGAGAACTCCACTTCGACCGAGAGCGGCTGAACGTTCACGGCGGGGCGATTGCCCTGGGACATCCGATTGGAGCGACGGGCTGCAGGATCGCCGTCACGCTACTGCACGCTATGCAGAGACGTGACGTGCGGCGGGGCATGGCGTCGTTGTGTATCAGCGGCGGTATGGGCCTGAGCGTGGCCTTCGAACGAGACCTCTAGGGGGCAGGGCCTACGGCGCTGCCTGCCGTGCTACAGCGTAGACGGCCCCCGCTGAGTCGCTGCTGTCCCCCGGGTCAAGGACCTGGGCGAGGAACCGTCCAGTGTGCGAGGTACCTACTTTTGCGACGTCTTCAGGAGTGCCGGCGCAGACGATGGTTCCGCCGCCAGCACCTCCCTCTGGTCCCAGGTCAATGATCCAGTCGGCGCTGCGAATGACATCGAGGTTGTGCTCAATAACCACCACCGTGTTTCCTGACTCCACCAGGCGGTCGAGCACAGTGAGCAGCTTGGCGATGTCATCGAAGTGCAGGCCAGTTGTCGGCTCATCCAACAGGTAGAGCGTCTTACCCGTGCCAACACGAGCCAACTCTCGGCTCAGCTTGATTCGTTGCGCCTCGCCACCTGACAGGGTCGTCGACGACTGGCCCAACTGCAGGTATCCAAGGCCGACATCGACCAGGGTCTGCAGGATTCGCTTGATGCGACGGTGGTTGGAGAAGTGCTCGAGCGCCTCGCGGCAGGACATGGTCAGCACGTCGCTGATGCTCTTGCCCTTGTGCTTGACCCGCAGCGTTGCCTCGTTGAAGCGCTTGCCCTTACAGACCTCACACGGCACGAACACATCGGCGAGAAAGTGCATCTCAATGCGGATCGAGCCGTCGCCCTTGCACGCCTCGCAGCGCCCGCCCTTCACGTTGAACGAGAAGCGACCCTTCTCGTAGCCGGCGGCTTTGGACGCCTTGAGCTCTGCGAAGACCGAGCGGATCGGATCGAAGACTTTGGTGTAGGTGGCTGGATTGGACCGCGGCGTGCGGCCGATGGGGCTCTGATTGATGTCGATGACCTTGTCGAAGAGCTCGAGCCCACGGATCTCGCTGTGCTCACCCACCGCCCGGCTCGCGGCGTGAAAGTGATTGGCGAGGGCAGGGGACAAGGTGGCATTGAGGAGTGAGGATTTACCGGCACCCGAGACTCCGGTGAAGGCAACCAGGCAGGAGGACGGAATGCTGACAGTGATGTCTTTGAGGTTGTTCTCACGGCAGCCGACCACCTCGAGGGCGCCCTTGTCGGTAGGCCTCCGATGGTTGGGAGTCTCGATGCGCATGCGCCCCGAGAGATAGGCACCAGTGATTGAGTTCTTGTCTTTCTTGAGCTTCTCGGGGGAGCCGGCGAAGACGATAGAGCCTCCGTGGCGTCCCGCGCCGGGGCCGAAGTCGATGACGTGATCCGCTTCCTCGATGGTCTCCTGATCATGCTCGACGACGATCACGGAGTTGCCGATGTCCCGCAGGTGGCCCAGAGTGGCGAGCAGGCGCTGATTATCTCGTTGATGAAGGCCGATGCTGGGCTCGTCGAGGATGTAGATCACGCCGCTGAGTTCCGTGCCTACCTGCGCGGCGAGCCGGATACGTTGGCTCTCCCCACCCGAGAGGGTCGGGCCCAGGCGGTCCAGGCACAGGTAGTCCAGTCCCACGTTCAACAAGAAGCCCAGGCGATTATTGATCTCCTTGACCAGCTCGCTCGCGATGTGGGTGCGGTTGTCGTTGAGCTCAAGGTTCTCGATAGCTACTTGCGCCTCGCTGATGGTCATGGTGACCAGGTCGGGGAGGCTGTAGCCACCGACCTGTACCGCCCTGGCCTCGGGCCGTAGTCGAGAACCATCGCAGCCGGGGCACGGCAAGGTGCGCATGAAGCTCTCGTAGTAGCGGCGCATCTGCGAGCTCTCGGTCTGCTTGTGCTTGCGCTCGAGGCTGGGAATGATCCCCTCTATCTTTGTCTTCCAGCTGCCTTGCGATCGGCGCCCCTTCCAGCGGATCGTGATCTCCTTGTTGGAACCATAGAGCAGGACCTCTCGCGGCTCTTCAGGCAGATCCTTCCAGGCTACGTCCCTGTCGATGTCGAGGGCTTTGCAGGCGTCTCGGACGAAGCGATAGGTCCAGCCCCTTCCCCGTCGCAGCGCAGACGCCCAGGGGACAATCGCTCCCTCGTTCAAGCTGAGCTCGTGGTCGGCAACGACCCGTGATCCGTCCATGACCTTCTTCCAGCCAAGGCCGTTGCACTCAACGCACATGCCGAGGGGAGTATTGAAGGAGAACAGCGGTGGGTCGAGGTCGGGAAAGGAGATCTGGCAGTGTGGGCAGGCCAGCTTCTCAGAGTAGAGCTGCTCCTCGCCGTCGGTCACATCCACAATCAGAAGGCCTTCTGATTCACGCAGGCAGGTCTCTACGGAGTCGGTGAGGCGCTCTTCGACGCCGTCCTTCATGATGAGCCGGTCGACGACCAGTTCGATGTGATGCTTGCGATCCTTGTCCAACTCGGGTGGCTCTTCGATGCGATGGACTTCACCATCGACCCGTACCCTGGTGAAGCCCGCCTTGAGCCCCTCGCGGAACAGCTCGCGGTACTCACCCTTGCGGTTGATTATGAGAGGCGCCAGGAGCTGGAAGCGGCTGCCGGCGGGCAGCTCACAGATGTGCTGGACGATCTCAGCTGCGCTCTGCCGACCAACGGGCCTCTGGCAGCGGTGACAGTGCTGCACGCCGACCCGCGCAAAGAGCACGCGCAGGTAGTCGTAGATCTCAGTGATGGTTCCGACTGTGGAGCGTGGATTCTTGCTGGCCGCCTTCTGCTCGATTGAGATCGTTGGGGCGAGCCCGCGAATGGTCTCGTAGTGGGGCTTCTCCATCTGACCGAGGAACTGGCGAGCGTAGGCGGAGAGAGACTCGACGTAGCGCCGCTGCCCCTCGGCAAAGAGGGTGTCGAAGGCGAGAGACGACTTCCCCGAACCGGAGACGCCGGTGAACACCACCAACCGCTTCTTGGGTATGCGCAGCTCGATGTTCTTCAGGTTGTGCTCGCAGGCGCCCTGAATATAGATGTGATCGAGCTCAGTGGGCCTGTTGTTCACGAATCGACTCTCTCAGCGAACTTCGACACAGCCGGGACCAGCGCTCACCGTACCGATACAGGAGCTCGCGAGGCAGCCCTCGTCCCGGAGCGCCTGCTCGAGGCTCTCCGCCTGCGCTTCATCGACGAAGAGGAGCAGCCCACCTGAGGTCTGCGGGTCGAGCACCAGCGAGCGTACGAAGGGGTCGAGGTCCTCAGCGAGCTCGAGGTCATCACCGAGGTAGGCGAGGTTGTTGCGTTCACCGCGGGTGCGGCAGCCGTCGTCTGCTGCGCCGCGGGCTCCGGCGAGAGCCGGCAGGGTCGATGAGTCGATGCGGATGCATACCTCAGACGCCCGGGCAATCTCTGCGCAGCTGCCCAGCAGGCCGAAGCCTGTGACATCCGTGGCGGCGTGGATGGGGTCGTCTTCGAGCCCTGCTCCCAGGCGCATCGCGGCGCGGGCACCCGAGTCATTCAGGCTGCTCATGGACTCGATGAGCGCGCGATTGTGCTCGGCCGCGAGCAGCCCCCTCTTTCGGCTGTGGCGAGCAGGCCCGTGCCCAGCGCTTTGGTGAGGAAGACGTGGTCTCCGGGCTTCGCGCCGGCGTTGGTCCACATACGCTCCGGGTGCACAGTGCCCGTGACAGCAAGACCGTACTTGAGCTCAGTATCGCTCACGGTGTGACCGCCGCCCAGGATCGCGCCCGCTGCACGTACTACTTCGTCACCGCCCATGAGGATCTCGCCCAGCACCTCGGGTGGCAGGGCGTCTTCGGGAAAGCAGACAATGTTCAGGGCAACGAGGGGGCTGCCCCCCATGGCGTAGACATCGGAGAGGGAGTTGGCAGCAGCGATGCGCCCAAACTCCACCGGGTCATCGACGATGGGTGTGAAGAAATCCACGGTCTGCACGAGGGCAAGGTCATCGCTCAGGCGTACAACTGCAGCGTCGTCAGCGTGGTCAAAGCCGACGAGAAGCCTGGGGTCATTGGGGGGGGGCGAGTCCCGCCAGTGCGCGGCCCAGCGTAACCGCCGGGAGTTTTCCCGCTCAGCCGGCGGACTTGACCGTATGGGTCAGCCCTTTGTGCTCCTTCCAACGCATCGCGGGAGTGTAACAGCGCGGGGGCGGAACGGCTGGTCGAAAGGGCAGCGTGAGCAGAAACGGGCCGCCCCATCAGGGACGACCCGCTTCGTTATGTTCGTGTTTGCGACCACGCTGGCTGCTCCGGCCACGTTCCTCGACGACCTACGTCGGCGAGACGCTTCCGGGCTCTCGGGGACCAGCTGAAAAGCGCGTCGCTAGGTGGCGATTGGGATAACCCGTCGCCATGGTGACCCTGCTACGGGCTCGCCACCTCCACCTTCACGGTCCAAAATCTACAATCGTGCAAGGGATCACCTCCTTCCGCGGCGAGGTCCATTTCGCCGGGTTCCCATCCCAGCCATTCTGACTTTGGCCCGCCGGGAGACCAGTCAGACCGAAGCCTCCCCGATTCTGCTTGGGAGAGAGGAAGTGGTGTGAACTTCCCGGTCGTCAACTACGACCACCTCGTGCACGAAGAATAGCGTCCTCAGATCGTCGAGAAAAGGGCCTGTTGCAAACTTTGTTGTAATTTACAAGTAATTGGATCGCGGAGGCGCATTGGGAGTCGCTGCTCGAGCGCGAGACTGCGGCTCTCTTCTTACGCTTCCAAGGCAGCTCGGCACACCCGCACGAACTGTTCCCATCGCTCGGAGGGGCGCACGTCTTCCACCCTCAGACTGCATCGACAGCCGATGCCTTCGACCGGGGTGCACGAGCCTACGCGGAGCTTCAGTTGCATCGGTATCATGCGGTTGCGTCCAGGGGCAGGGTCTCTATAGGACAGGCTTGCAGCAAACTCTGATCCCACCTCGATAGCTTCTCCGTCGGCCAGCACCATGAGGCTCTTTCCGAGGGCCATCTCGATGACTATCGTGCGTGGTTCTCCGTCAATCTCGGCGCTCAATTGCGGCCCTTGTGGCTTCGCTTTGGCTTGCTGAGCTTCTTCATTCTCTTCACCTGTCGCGTCCTCGATGGCGGCGAATGCTGCGGACTGCGCTGCAGATTCGGTGTGTCCCGTCTCTTGAGCGCTGTTGCTGACGTCCGGCGTAGAAGGAGGCTTGCTGAGGTCGTGCTGAAGTGCCGACTTGATGCTCTGTGCCGAGACCTCCTGGTGGAGCTTCGATCGCAGGCTCATCTTCTCCAACTCTTTGCCCTTGGCTTCGGCCGAGACTTCCCTGCTCGCCTCTCTTCTTGCCTGCCTCCAGCGGGTCAGCACCATCGAGAGGTCGTCGCGGGTGATGGGCCTGCGCAGGCAGTCACAAAAGTCCCCTTCGATGAGCTGCTCCTGTTCAGCATCCTGTTCGGGGCCGGGAGGAAAGATGCACACGGCATAGATGTCTTTGCAGCCATTGATGGAGTGCAGCCTGGAGAGAAAACCAGCGGGAGTCGTCTTGGAGGGCGAACTCGAGATGAACAACAGGTCGGGCGGGTCATCGCCAACAGTGAACAATGCCTCATGAGGGTGGAGATAGCTCTGTACCTCGCAGGACAGTGACGAGAGCGCCGATCGCACCAACAACGCGGAGCCCTCATCGGTCTCGAGCAGTAGGATCTTAGTAGTCTCCCGCAACTGTTCCCCTCAATCTTGAGGTGCGCTCCCCCGGAGTCTTCAACAAGTGCTTGGGTAGTAGCCCCTCAGATCACCCCAGACCAGTCCATTATAGTTGTTCTGGCCACAATCATTGTAGTTGTTCTGGCCACAATCTTGCAGCCTTCGGGGAAGTTCCTTCCAGGAACAGTGCTTGTCGTCCATCACCAGGGAGAGCGTATTCGCGCTGAATACAATCCAACGGGTGGTCGCAGTACTCGCTGTGGAGCCCTGAGCGCCGCTTCTCGGCATGGCTGGCTCTCTTGCCCTGCCGGCGGCTCGCGGCTATGGTTGCGCCCGCTTCCGGGCAACCTGAAACAGCCCCTAACAGAGGATATCCGATGACCCAGGCCTATATCGTTGACGCAATCCGCACCCCAATCGGTCGCCGCAAGGGTGGTCTCGCGCACATGCGTCCTGACGATCTGGCAGCAGTGCCGCTGGCTGCACTCACCGAGCGCAACAACATCGACGCCGCTGACATTGAAGATGTCATCATGGGTTGCGTCACTCAGGTGGGCGAGCAGGGCCTGAACATTGGTCGAAATGCGGCGCTCATCGCCGGCTTCCCCAAAGAGGTGACAGGCACGTCGGTGAATCGCATGTGTGGGTCGAGCCAGCAGGCCGTGAATTTTGGGGCCATGGCAGTGATGTCAGGGGCTCACGACATGGTCATAGGCGCCGGCATCGAGTCCATGACGCGGGTCGAGATGGGCTCCGATATGTTCTATCGTGGCGAGCTCAAGCTCCCCTCTGAAAAGCTGACCTGGCGCTATACCTTCGTGCAGCAGGGAGTCTCCGCTGAGTTGATCGCCCAGAAGTATGGGATCACGCGCTCCATGCTGGATGAGTTCGCTCTCGAGAGTCACCGTAGGGCAGCAGCAGCCCAGGATGGCGGAAAGCTGGAGCCGGAGATCGTGGCCGTCGACACCGTTGACGAAGAGGGAGCAGCGGCGAGGATCACCGCCGACGAGGGTATCCGTCGTGACACGACGCTCGAGAAGCTCGCCAGCCTCAGGACGCCCTTCCTGGAGGGCGGAGTCATCTCCGCGGCGGCGTCCTCGCAGATAAGTGATGGTGCTTCGGCTCTGCTAATTGCCAACGAGGCTGCCGTCGAGCGGCATGGCCTCAAGCCCCGCGCGCGCATCGTCTCGATGGCGGTCGCTGGTGTCGATCCCACCATCATGCTCACGGGTCCCATGCCCGCCACAGCCAAGGCCCTCGAGAAGGCAGGCATGTCCATCGATGACATCGACATCTTCGAGGTCAACGAGGCCTTTGCCAGTGTCGTCCTCGCCTGGAGTCAGGAGATGGGTGTAAACCTCGACAAGGTCAATGTCTACGGGGGCGCCTGCGCTCTGGGTCATCCTCTCGGCGCCAGCGGTGCCCGCCTGCTGACCACCCTGCTCAACGCTCTTGAGCAGGAAGACAAGCGCTTTGGGCTGAGCACGATGTGCATCGGCTTCGGTCAGGGTATCGCGACCATTATCGAGCGCCTGGACAACTAGGGGTGAGGGCGCAGGGACGCCCTCAGTTCACGTTGCTTACGGCCTACGCGCGCTGACCACCCGGTCGATGCGGGCGAGGTCGCTGCGTACCTTGATGTCGTGCCAGCCGGTCGCTTCGAGGAGCGAGCAGACGTCGATCGCTTGCTTGTGGCCGACTTCGAGTGCGAGAACACCGCCCTTGTGGAGCCAGCGGGCACCATCTGTGGCGAGCAGGCGGTAGTGCAGAAGTGCGTCGTCCCCCGGAAAGAGGGCGGCTGCTGGCTCGTAGTCGAGCACATCTCTGGCCATCGCACTCTTCTCTTCTTTGCCGATGTACGGCGGATTGGCGACAACCGCACAGAGTTCACCGAGGAAGCGTTCTGGTAGCTGGGATAGTCCATCAGAACGGACGAAGCCGACCCGCCCCTCGACGCCGAGGTTCCTGGCGTTCTCTCGAGCAACATCCAGGGCATCGGGGCTGATGTCCAGAGCCAGCAGACGGAGGCTGGTGCGCTCGGCCGCGATGGTCAGCGCGATCGCACCACTTCCAGTCCCGTAGTCCAGGACGACTCCCTCGCCAGGGTCTGTACCGAGTAGCTCCAGGGCAGTGTCCACGAGGACCTCAGTGTCGGGTCGGGGGATGAGGACTCTGGAGTCGACCAGGAAGTCCCGAGAATAGAACTCTCGACTCCCCAGGATGTAGGCGACTGGCTCCTGTTCGCCGCGTCTGCGGACCAGCTCGCGGTATGCGTCCAGCTCATCCTTGCTGACGGGCCGATCGAAGGAGGCGTACAGCTTGATGCGCTCAAGATCGAGCACCCGGGCCAGGAGCAACTCAGCGTCCAGACGCGCGGAGCTGCTTCCACGCCCGGTCAGCCAGCTACTGGTTTTCTTGAGGAGCTCGCCGACCGTCACGGTGCTGTCGGACTTCCCTGGCGCTTACTGTTGCTCGACCGCTTGAAGCAACGCTGCCTCAAAGTGCGCAGAGCAGGCATCAAGGACCTCGTCGAGCTCGCCCTCGACGATTCGGTCGACGTTGTAGAGGGTGAGGCCGATGCGGTGGTCGGTGAGCCGCCCTTGCGGGAAGTTGTAGGTGCGAATCCGCTCGGAGCGGTCGCCGGTGCCTACCTGGGCGAGGCGCATGTCGCGCTGCTCGGCCTGCAGCTCCGCGCACTGCTTCTCGTAGAGGCGGGTGCGCAACACCTTGAGAGCCTTTGCCTTGTTCTTGTGCTGGCTCTTTTCGTCCTGACAGATCACGACCAGGCCGCTGGGAATGTGAGTGAGGCGCACCGCAGAGTCTGTTGTGTTGACCGACTGTCCTCCGGGACCCGAGGCGCGGAAGACGTCAATACGTAGGTCCTTGTCCGCCACCTGGATGTCGACTTCCTCAGCCTCAGGCATGAGAGCCACGGTGCAGGTCGAGGTATGTATCCGGCCCTGGGCTTCGGTGGCGGGGACGCGCTGTACCCGGTGTACGCCGGACTCGTACTTCAGGCGCTTGTAGACGTCCTCGCCGGAGATCGAGGTGATCACTTCTTTGTAGCCACCGGCCTCGTTCTGGCTGAGGTTCATCAACTCGAACTTCCAGCGACGTCCCTCTCCATAGCGCGTGTACATACGGAACAGGTTGGCGGCGAACAGGCCGGCTTCGTCGCCTCCCACGCCTGCACGGATCTCGAGAATGACGTTGCGGCCCTCGTTGGGGTCTTTGGGAAGGAGCAGGATCTTGAGGCGGTGGCTGAGGGGCTCGAGTCTGGGCTCGAGCTCAGCCAACTCTTCGATGGCGAGCGAGCGCATCTCGGCGTCGCTCTCATCGAGCATCTCCCGTGCGTCGGCGATCTCCTGCTCCAGGTCTCGGTACTCTGCGTAGGTCTCGCAGATGGGGCGCAGGTGGCTGTACTCCTGCATCAATTCTCGATAGCGCCCCTGGTTCGACGCGATCTCGGGATGGGAGAGTTGGTCGTTGAGCGCGCGGAAGCGGCCTTCCACCTCCGTGAGTTTGTCGAACAGACTCATTGAAAGCCTCGCTCAGGCAGCGGGCAGGAAGTGGCAGTTGTCGTAGCTGGGATCTTCGAGCTCACCCTCGCGTTGCAATGATCGCTTGAGCGAGATCAGGGCGACCTCTAGCTGTTCGTCGTCGGGCTCGATGGTGGTCAGCTTCTGAACCAACTGGCCTGGAATGGACATGAACTTCAAGAAGGGGCTTTCTTTCTGACGTCCTGCCCACTTGATGAACTCGTAGGAGAGACCAGCGATGGGGATCATCATGGGGATCTTTACGCTGGCCTGCAGCAGGCTGAGTCGCCAGCCGACCAGGCCCTCGGGGAAGAGCACGGGGCCAAGGAGCGGGAAGGCGGCCGCGAAGAACCCGATAGAGATGATGATTACGAAGACCAGGAACGAGGTGCCGCAGCGTGGATGGAATGTCGGCCAGGTTCGCGCGTTGGCGACCGTGAGCTCCTGGCGGGCCTCGTAGGTGTGAATGCTCTTGTGTTCGGCGCCGTGGTACTGGAAGACACGGTAGATGTCCGGCATGCGGCGAATCAGCAGGATATAGCTGACAAACACGCTCATCTTGATGGCGCCCACCAGGGTGTGGAACAGCGGTGAGTTGACGTCGGCAGCTTCGGCCAGGGGCAGGCCTGCGAACAGGTTCATGAGCACGGATGCGGCAGCATGCGGTAGATAGATGAACAGGCCGATACCCATGGCGAACGACAGGGTCAGGCTGAGGGCGATGGCCCCCTGTGTCATAACTCCGGTGGGGATCTCGGTGGGGTCTGCGCTCTCGATTTGGTCAGCTCTATCGAGCTCGGGAGTGTCCCCGGTGACCGCGGAATCTGTGGGCGCCGATTCGCCCCGGGAGGCCGCCAGTTCCTCATCCTTCATGGCGACTTCGGCAGAGAACGACAGCGACTGCATGCCATTCATCAGCGCCTCAATCATGACGATGGCGCCGCGAACTACGGGCCACTT
Source organism: uncultured Rickettsiales bacterium (assembly GCA_964512375.1). GTDB lineage: Bacteria > Myxococcota_A > UBA796 > UBA9615 > UBA9615 > UBA6601. The sequence goes on from CAZEIY010000005.1 coordinate 25,583, forward strand.
GAGGAACTTCCATCGCCGGGTAAGGGGAACCCACTCGCTATCTTTGACAACGATAGAGCCGTCAGCGCGACGAACCGCGATCACCATGGAGCCGGGGCCCCGCATCATGACGCCCTCGATGACGGCCTGGCCACCTACATCAAGGCACTTTGACAAGGGCTTCCTCCGGTAATGGGTCCAGTGCGAGGCACTGGGACAAGGCTCAATAGGAGTACTAGCGGCGCTTGTTCATCTTCGCCAGATCGAAGTTCTTGAACTTCTTGTTGAAGCGCTCAACGCGTCCAGCCGTGTCCACGATCTTCTGAGTACCGGTGAAGAAGGGGTGACAGGCCGAGCAGAGGTCAACCCGCAGCGCTTCGCCCAGGGTGGAACGAGTGGTGAACTCGGACCCGCAGGCGCAACTGACGTTGATCTCTTGGTATGCGGGGTGGATGTCAGCCTTCATATTCAGCTCCCGCCCCGGTGGCGAGTGGACGCCAGTGGGGCTCATTGGTCAGGTCGTGCCCGCAGGGGCGGCGCGCTTCTAGCACGTGTCAACAGATGGAGTCCAGCAGTGGTTTGGACCCGCCCTAGGAATTCATCGCTGAGAGGAATTCCTCATTGGTCTCGGTCTTCTGGAACTTGTCCAAGAGGAATTCCATGGAATCGATGGTATTTAGCGGCGAGAGCACCTTGCGCAGCAGCCAGAGCTTGTTGAGCACATCGCTGGGTAGCAGGAGGTCCTCGCGGCGGGTGCCGGACTTGTTGATGTCCAGGGCCGGGTAAATGCGACGCTCGACCAGACGACGGTCGAGGTGCAGTTCCATGTTGCCGGTACCCTTGAACTCTTCGAAGATCACCTCATCCATTCGGGAGCCGGTATCGACCAGGGCGGTCGCCATGATCGTCAGGCTGCCACCTTCCTCGATATTGCGGGCTGCACCGAAGAAGCGCTTCGGGCGATGCAGGGCGTTGCTGTCTACACCACCGGAGAGGATCTTGCCGGACGGAGGAACCACCGTGTTGTAGGCACGCGCGAGTCGGGTGATGGAGTCGAGCAGGATCACGACATCGTGTTTGTGCTCGACAAGGCGTCGGGCCTTCTCGATGACCATTTCGGCTACCTGCACATGGCGCGAAGCCGGCTCATCGAAGGTGGAGGATACGACCTCGCCCTTGACGGTGCGCTGCATGTCAGTGACCTCTTCAGGGCGCTCGTCGATGAGCAGCACGATGAGGTAGACCTCGGGGTGGTTGGCAGCGATGGCCTTGGCCAGCGCCTGGAGGATGACGGTCTTGCCCGTTCGAGGGGAGGCCACGATGAGACCTCGCTGGCCCTTGCCGATCGGGGTCATCAGGTCGATTATCCGCGTGCTTAGGTCCTTGGAGTCGAACTCGAGACCGAGGCGCTGATCGGGATAGAGCGGAGTGAGATTCTCGAAGCGCGTGCGCTGTCTGGCGACCTCAGGGGGCTCGAAGTTGACCTTGTTGGCTTCGATCAGAGCGAAGTACCGCTCACCCTCTTTGGGGGCTCGGATCTCACCTTCTACGGTGTCGCCGGTCTTGAGCGCAAAGCGCCGTACCTGCGAGGGGGAGATGTAGACGTCGTCCGGGCCAGCCAGATAGCTGTAGTTCGGTGAGCGCAGAAAGGCGTAGCCATCGGGGAGACGTTCGACGACACCGCTACCGAAGACGCGACCGTTGCGATAGGTGTGCTCTTGCAGGATGGCAAAGATGAGGTCCTGCTTCGACATGCCGCCGAAGCTCTCGATCTCAAGGCCCTGGGCCAACGCTTGCAGGTCAGAGACCTTGAGGCCTTTGAGGTCCCGCAGATTGAGGTCATTGGGGCTGTCTCCAGTCCACGGATCACGCGGCTCCCTGTTCATCTCGGCGCGATTCTCGTTGCCCATAGAGTTGCCGCCACCCTGGTTTGGGCGTCGCCCTCCGCGGCCCCGGCGCCTGCTCCGGGAGCGTCTACGGGAACTCTTCTCAGAACCTTTCTCGTGGTGGACTCCACGCTGGCTCTCGTAGCCGCCGTTGTCTGAGTTCTTGTCCGAGCGAGCATTGCTGCCCCCGCCGGACTTTTCGGAGGATTTCGATTCAGAGGAGGCAGGTGCCTGAGCCGGCGTGCTACTGCCGCCGGACGCTGCTTCAGTGGATTCAGACATATGGGTTTCCGTCGTCTTTCTGGCCATCTGGAGGGCCGCAGCGAAACTGTCGCATAACTGCGAAGGGGATGGGCTCTCGGCCGGCCGGTCCATCCGGGGGCTGAGGCGTATTTGCTGCAACGGGAAAGGGTGGCAACCGGGCACTAAGGCCATCGCCGAGTCGGAGAATGAAGAAAGGCCTCGCACTTGTCAAGGACCAATTGTCTGGTCGAGGGCCCCCGTTCGTAGCGATCCTCGGCTAGTCTCCTGCGACCATGGCCGTACCCGACGACGCCGCCAGCCTGCGCTGGCAGGAATTGGCGAGTTCCATCGAGGAACACAACCATCGCTACTATGTAGAGGCAGCGCCGAGCATTTCGGACCACGACTACGACCTCTTGTTTCGTGAACTGCAGGACCTTGAGAGCCGGTGTCCCGAGCTGAGGCGACCTGATTCACCGACCCAGCGAGTGGGTGGGGAGCCGCTTGCAGGTCTGCAGCGCTTTGAACACCCGACCCCGATGCTGAGCCTCCAGAACTCGTACGACGAAGATGAAATTCGAGAGTTCGATCTGCGGATCAAGAGGTTCCTTGGCATCGAGCCAGGCTCTTCTATCTCGTACCTGGTCGAGTCGAAGCTCGATGGGATCGCCATGGAGCTTATCTACCGCGACGACATCCTCCAGGTCGGTGTCACGCGTGGGGACGGTCGCGTCGGTGAAGACGTGACGGAGAATGTTCGTACGATCCGAAACCTGCCGCTGCGCCTACGAGGCGCTGCTGAGGGTGTGATTGTGACCGGGCAGGTTGCCATTCGCGGCGAGATTGTCATGACTCGGGAGGGCTTTGCGAAGCTCAATGAACAGCGACTGGCGGCAGGGCAGGATGCGTATGTCAACGCCCGCAATGCCACCTCGGGCACGGTGCGTAATCTCGACTCTCGTATTGCAGCCGCTGCGCCCCTGCGTTTCTTCGCCCACTCGGCGGGCGTCACAGAGAGCCTCGAACTATCGAGCCATGGAGAATTTCTGCGTCGCTGTGGAGAGTTTGGCTTTCAGGTGGCCGAAGGCTGCGTACTCTGTGAGGGGATTGACGCCGTCCTCGCGCAACTTGTGCACATCGAGCAACGTCGGTCCGCGCTCCCCT
>CAZEIY010000006.1:0-27763 GCA_964512375.1 uncultured Rickettsiales bacterium
GTCGATGGAGGTGCCGCAGCCAACGATCTACTCCTTCAGTACCAGGCCGATATTCTCGATGTGCCTATCGTACGACCCAAAATGCTCGAAACCACTGCTCTAGGCGCGGGACTGCTCGCTGGATTGGCGACCGGTGTCTGGTCGAGCCGCGACGAGGCGGCGACCATCTGGTCCACAGACCACCGCTTCGAGCCGTCCATGGATTCTGACTATCGAGAGAGTGAGCTCAAACGCTGGCGTCACGCCGTGGCAAAGGCCTGAGTCGATGGCTGCCTCAGTTTCCAGCTGCAAGCGAGCCTATTCCCGGGCCCCATCGAAATGACCAGAACTGGCCAACGAACCGTGAGACAGCTCTACCTCATCCTGATCCTGCTATTCCCCGGAGCACTGCAAGCCTCGCCACGAGGCGCAGGACTACAGAACAGCATTCTCAGCATCGAAGATGAGGTGCTCTCAGCGCTGGTCAATATTCAGCCAATAACCGAGACCTTCACCCGCGGAGAGAAACGCAAGAGAGCGTCCGTTGGCAGCGGCTTCCTCATCGACCACGAGGGGCACATCGTCACCAACTATCATGTCGCCGGAAAGGCGCGTCAGTTAATGGTGACCCTCTCCAACAAGGAGCGGATCCGCGCAGAACTTGTCGGCGGAGATGCTCAGACCGATCTCGCTGTAATCAAGATCCCCAGGAAAAAGGTCGACGAGTTCAATCTGCAGCCCCTCTCCTTCGGCAGCTCGTCTTCCCTGCGGGTTGGAGAATTCGTCATGGCGCTGGGCTCTCCCCTGGCGCTCGCCCGCACGATGACCTTCGGCATCGTATCCAACCTGGAACGCTACCTGCCCCAGGGCATGACCTTGCCCAGCGGCGAGCGCACTGGCGACTTCAACACCTGGATTCAGACCGACGCTGCGATCAACCCGGGTAACTCGGGCGGTCCGCTGGTCAACCTGCGCGGGGAAGTGGTCGGAGTGAACGCCAGGGGCGCAATGTTCGCCGACAACATCGGCTTCGCCATTCCGGCCGACACAGCGAGCGACGTCGTGGCTGACCTGATCGGTGTGGGCGAGGTAGAGAGAGCCTTCATCGGCATCGACTTTCAGCCCCTCAAAGACTGGGAGGAACTCTTCGGGCTGAGCCAGCCGGAAGGGGTACTGGTGGCATCCCTCGATAGAGCTGGCCCCGGTGAACTGGCTGGACTGCAGCCCGGCGACATCCTGCTCAAGTACGGAAACACGGACATCAGTGTCCGCTTCGAAGAAGAATTGCCCGCTCTGTATCAACTCATTGCCAGCAGTGAGGTTGGCGCGCGTATTCCTCTCACGGTTCTACGCCAGGGCATCGACAAGAGACTGTCGCTGGAAGTCACCACGATCAGCACCGGGGCAGTCAGTGGAGAACGCTTCGATGCCTCGAAGTGGGCCTTCACAGTGAAGGACATCACCGAGCAGATGGTCTTCGAACTGGAACTGATCGGCAGCAAAGGTGTGCTGGTCGAAGGCGTTCGGACAGGAGGCCCAGCGCACCGCGGAGGCCTACGAAGAGGAGTCGTCATCGAGACCATCGAGGGCGAGTCCATCAACGCACTAAGTGACTTCGAAGATCGGTACCGGACACTGAGTGGAGCCAGCAGAGATCGAGTCCTCCTGCAGGTGCGCCGCTACGAGTCCCTGTCCTATGTGCTGTTACAACTCAGCGCTTCCCCGAGCTCAGGTGCAGCACAATGAGGACCTACGCTCTAACCACCGCGCTGGCGGCGCTGACGATCGCGCTCAGCTTGCCCAGCGAAGCCGCGGGCAGGAAGCTCTCGACTGAGCGCTTCTACGCCGAAGCCGCCGCCAAGGTGGCCACCCTCGAGTTCACGCAGGAGTTTGTTGCCGCTGGGCAGCGCCAACAGACGCGATCGTTCACCGATGCCGTGGTGATCTCAGAAGATGGCCTGGTTCTCGTCTCGGGTAAGGTGCGCTTTCCCCAACGAGGGCATCGAATCTCCGGGGGCAGCCTGCCCAGGTTGGGTTCCCTGATTCTGCACTTTGCCGACGGCCGCAAGCATCAGGCCAGCGTCGTCTCCTTCGATGACGATCTCAATCTCGGCCTCTTACGAATAACCGATGCCGAGCAGGGTACGACCTTCCCCCACGCCCAGCTGCGAACCCCTCACAAGGCGCGCGTTGGGCAGAACCTGCGCATGATCACGTTGTACACCCAGGAGTACGGACGAAATCCGGTGTTCGTGAACACGATGATCAACTCCCTGCTCAAGAGTCCCCAGGAAGTCTGGAGCCTCAGTGGTGTGAGCGCGAAGCTCCTTGGATCGGCCCTGTGGAATGAGCGGGGCGACATGGTGGGCGTAGTCGCGCAGGTGCCGATGTCCCCAGCGGAAGGACGCCAGGTAGCCCCCAGCCTGTCGGGACCAGTGGGGCTGAGCTATGGGCGATTCCAGGACTTCATTGACGAGAGCATCAAGGCGGAGCGAAGGGCCGTCGAACCAGAGCATGCAGTGGCCGAGACGATGGACGGTGACCTGCCTGCCGCAGCTTGGATGGGAGTGATGTTCCAGCCTCTCACCAGGGACCTGGGTGAACATCTGGGCATCAGCGACGGAGGAGGAGTCGTCCTCTCGCGCGTAATTGGTGGCTCTCCCGCGGCCAAAGCGGGCCTCGTTGCCCTCGATGTGTTGGTGAAAATGGGAGGAGAGCGCATCTCAGTGCTCAACCAGAGTGACACCCCCATCTTCGCTCAGCAGGTACGGAACTTCGAGCCCGGCACGGTACTCACCTTCACCAGAGAGAAGCCCGGAGGAGAACGCAGCCAGGTCGCGCTGAAGCTGACTGGAGCCCCCCTTACCGAGCTACATGCACGGCGCAGCGACAATGAACTCTTTGAACTCAGAGTGCGCGATTTGACCCTGGATACGCTGCTCTCCCAACGAATGGATGCCGACGGCACCGGCGTGGTGGTCGATGGCGTTACCAGAGCAGGATGGGCGGGACTGGCGGGGCTCAGCCAGGGCCAGATCATTCAACGCATCAACGAACACGAAGTAAGCGACATCGCCACCTTTGAGAACGCAATGGGCGCGATCGCACGCCTACGCCCCGACAAGGTGCTCTTCTTCATCAGATACTCGCGTTCAACACGCTTTCTGGTCGCAGAACCAAGCTGGGACGAGGTAGAAGCAGAGCCGTGAGCCACAACCTTCCCAGCCTTTCCGTCGATGAGGGGCCTGCTGCTTTCATCGAGAACTACACCCGCTTCGTTCGACCGCTCAAGGTCGAGCACGCCCATTCGTACTGGCTGTTCGCTACCAACGCAGACGCACACGCACACGCGCGCGTTGAAGAGATTGAGGAACTCCTCTCCGATCTGCACTCGGATGAGCGAGTCTTCAGCGCTCTCCATCGTTGGCAGGAGGAGGGCCAACGAGATTCCCTACTCTCCCGCCAGTTGAGCGTTCTCTATCCCGACTATCGCCAGGGACGAGCCGACTCTGAGCTACGCAAGGAGATCATTCGACGCTCGCTCAAGATCGAACAGACCTGTTCGATGTTCCGAGCCGAACTCGACGGAGAACGACTCGATTCCAATGAACTCGACAGGAGGCTCCTCCGGGAGACAGACGACGACAAGCGGCGCCAGATCTGGGAGACCACCCGCCAGATTGGCCAGCGCACTTCCCACCAGGTGATTCATCTAGCCAAGCTACGCAACGAACTTGCGCGGGGACTGGGGTTCAAGAACTACTACTCCCTTGCTCTCGACGAAGAGGAAATGGACGAAGAACAGCTGTTCGGCATCCTCGACGAGCTGCACGAGCAGACCGACCCACTCTGGCTTAGGCAAAAAGCGGCGCTCGATGCTGAATTTGCAGCACTTCGCGGGAAGGACGCCTCGTCGCTGCAGCCCTGGGATTATCCTGAACGCTTCCTGCAGTCGATCCCTCGTCGAGGTAAGAGTGGCTCGACGGACCGCTGGTTCCCCATCACAGCAATCCAGAACTATGCGAAGCAGTACTACCGGGGCGTTGGCATGCCCATTGACAGCCTGTGGGCAGCCTCAGACATGCTGCCCCGTGATGGCAAGTTTCCTCATGCCTTCTGCATCGGTATCGACAACCCCGATGACGTACGCGTCCTGTGCAACCTGGACTCAACTACCCGCTGGATGGAGACCACACTGCACGAGTTCGGCCATGCCCTGTACGACGCCGGGGTGAGCACAGAGCTTCCCTGGCTCTTGCGGAGCCCTGCGCACACCTTCGTCACGGAAGCCGTAGCCATGTTCTTCGGCCGCCTCACCGGCGACAAAGACTGGCTTCGAGAAGTAGCCGATGTGCCCGCTGAGCTCGCCGGAGACGCATCAGCGAAGCTTCGAGAAGCACAACTGGTCTTTATCCGCTGGGCGTTGGTGGTCAGCTACTTCGAACGCAGCTTCTACGACGACCCTGAAGCGGATCTGGATGCCCTTTGGTGGCGCCTGGTCACCGACCTACAAGGTCTTGAGCGCCCAGACGGCTGGCAGGGAGGGGACTGGGCGAGCAAGGTTCACATCGCCTGCTACCCAGCCTACTACCAGAACTACATCCTCGGCGAGCTCCTCGCCTCACAGTTCAACACGCAGATCCAAGAGGAGATTGGCGGCTCCTGGATCGGCGAGGCCCGCGTGGGTAGCTACTTTCAACGGCTCTTCGACAAAGGGCGCTCCCTGACCTGGCCCCAGACCGTGAAGGAACAGTGCGGCCAGGAACTGTCCACCAGCCATTGGCTGGGCCAGTTCGGTCCAAACCCATGAGCCTGGAGATTGGCGGCTTCAGCGGCTGGGGTCTGTGGCTTATCGTCGGGGTCCTCGCCTTCAACCTCGCCTGCATTCCGCTCTGGTTCCTGTTGAGCCACCTCAGCCGCACTCATGATTTTCGGCTGAAGCGCGTGCGCACCTTCCTAGCTCTCATCGCAGACGAGCGACAGAGCCATGCCGATAGAACCCTGGATACGTCGCTGGCACTGATGGCACAGCAACTCGAAACCGCAGAAGCTCAAGGAGCCCTGTGGGGTCGGCGAGCGGCCGTTCTGGCGGAGATGGGTATGTACCAACTTGAGCACCAACACCCAGAGCTATGTGCTGTGGTCAACGACCGTCTGCGGCGCACCTAACGCCTCGCGCTAGCATATGGTGCTAGCACGCTTCAGTGCCGCACTCACACCGAGCTCGGCAAGGCTGAAATCAGGCGCCAAGAATGGGCAGAGCATGGCGCGATCGAGTGCCGCTCCTACCCGTGTTCTGTGCAAGGTCCTCTTTGACTGGGGCAGCGGGAGATCTGTCCGCGTCGCGCTGGTCGAGGAGCGAGCTCACGAAAAACTCACCTGCGCGGTACGAAGAGCGAACGAGGGGACCTGAAGCGACGTAGAGAAAGCCCAGATCCCGGCCAATCTGCTCATAGCGAGCGAACTGATCGGGATGGACATACTCTTCGACGGGCATGTAGCGCGAAGAGGGGCGCAGATACTGGCCCACAGTGAGCAGGTCGACGCCGACCGCACGCAGATCGCGCATACAGGCAACAACCTCTTCTTCCGTCTCACCATGCCCCACCATGATTGATGACTTGGTGAACCGCTCCGGGCTGATCTCCTTGCTGTAGCCAAGAACCACCAGGCTCTGATCGTAGTCACAGCGAGGATCGCGAACCACAGGGCTCAAGCGACGCACGGTCTCGACATTGTGCCCCAGCACATCAGCACCGCTGGTCGCGACGATCTCGACCAATGCGCGATCCCCTCGAAAGTCAGGGTGCAGGACTTCGATGCGAGTCTCAGGAGCCAACAAACGCACCTGCTGCACGCAATCGGCAAAATGCGAAGCGCCCTGGTCCGGAAGGTCATCGCGATCCACTGAGGTGATGACGATGTAGTTCAGCTTCATCGCAGCGATAGTCCGCGCCAACTTGGCAGGCTCTTCGACGTCGAGAGCGACTCCCTGCTTGCGGGTAGTCACGGCGCAGAAGCGGCAGCCGCGAGTACAGATGGCACCCATGACCATGAAGGTCGCTGTGCCGTCAGCCCAACACTCTCCGATGTTGGGGCAACGAGCCTCTTCACAGACCGTAGCCAACTCCAGCTTAGTGCGCTGTTCGCGAAGCCAGCGGTAGCGATCACCAGAAGGCGCGCGCACTTTCAACCAGATCGGCTTTGCTGCTCGGGGATCAATCGCCATTCAGCTCTCCAGCGCGCTCTTTATAGCGGAAAGACTCGAGATTCAAACCTGGATATTGCGAGAGAGACGGCACCAAACATGCCGGTTAAAGGGGGGTTCGGCTCCCTACCGACTCCAAGCGTGCCGGGGAGGAGGAGTAGCGCGCCCAGGGGAGGGAGTACCGAACCGCCCATACATTAAATAGGTTCAAGACTCTGGAGCGCAAGTAAATTCCTGACATTTTCTTGACGTTTTCTTGAAAACTTTGACTGCAAGCCAATAGCTCGCCTGTAGAGGGCGGTTCAGCTGGCTTCAGCAGCTATAGTGCCTGCCCATGACGAGGCCAAATCAGGGCAGGAAGAACTCCAGGACTGGCGCGAAGCGTAGAGCGGCCAAGACCTCCTTGCGCGTGACCACGGCCCTCAAGGATCGTGCTGTCGAAATCCTTGACCTTCTCGATGAGCGCTATCCACAGGCGAGCACCGAGCTCGACTACTCCAACCACTTCGAGCTCCTCATCGCTGTCATCCTCTCAGCGCAATGCACTGATGTGCGAGTCAACATGGTGACTCCTGGGCTGTTCGCGGCCTATCCCGATCCAGCCTCACTCGCCAACTCAACCAGTGAGGACGTCGAGCCCTTCATCAAGACCTGTGGCTTGTTCCGCTCCAAAGCACGCAACATCATCAAGTGTTCAAGCGATCTTGTCAGTCTCCATGGCGGCGCCGTCCCCTCGACTCGCCAGGAGCTTGAGGCGCTGGCTGGGGTAGGAAGGAAGACGGCCAATGTCGTCCTTTCAAACGCCTTTGCAATGGACGCTATCGCTGTCGACACCCACGTCTTCCGCCTCTCCCACAAGATGGGACTCAGTCGAGCGAAGAGTGCAGATGCCGTCGAGCGGGACCTGATGGCTATTCTTCCTCAAGATCGCTGGAATAGAGCCCATCACACGTTGATCTGGCATGGACGACGCTGCTGCAATGCGCGCAGACCCGAGTGCCCTCTCTGCCCTGTTGCTGATTTATGCCCCGGCGAAGAGACCTACCCCGACGACATCAGCGAAGCCATGCTGGCAGCATCGAAGACCGAGTTGGGGGCTTGATGCAAGCTATACGAAGCCCAGACTACCTGCGCTTTCTGGCCCGCTGGGACCGGGACGAGGAGGCTCTCCGGCAAGCCATCTCTGACCGTGCCGGCGTCGAGGTGAGCTTCTGTGGCACCCCTCCACCCAGCAATAGCGCTGCCCTCTTCAACATGTTCGCGCGCGACCCGCTCGATGCCGTCACGGAGTGCGAAGACGGCTCACTGGTTCTGCCCTACCACCCCTGGGATGCCTATCGAAACATCGTCGAGGAGGCCTACCTGGGCAAGGTAAGAGCTCCATTGCACGCGAGGACCGCGCTTCCCTACCACTGGGTGCCTGGCCCCTTGCGCCTCGCCATCTACCCCCTGATTGCAGGCCGCTCTGGCACCCATACTGAGTCCTGTCCACCACACCCCGCATGGCCCATTGAGCCTCGACTGGATAGCTTTCGTTCGACCCTCTATGAAGGCCTCTCCGAGGGCAAAGACCCCACTGAAAGCGACCTGGGAGGTCCCTGGCCGGGCGGCCGACGCTACGTATTCATGATGACCCATGACATCGACACCAAAGAGGGTATGAAAATGGCTGGGCAGGTGCTCGACGAGATGGTCGAGCTGGGCTTAAAGCCGTGCTTCTTTCTAGTAGCCCACGGCTACCACTGGGACGACGGGTTTTGCGACGCCGTTCGACAAGCTGGAGGCGAGATTGCACTGCACGGCGACACCCACGACAACCGCATCGCTTTTGAGTCACGAGCGCGGATTGGAAAGCGGCTGGATAGCTGTCGCGAGGTGATCGACCGACACCAGATTCAGGGATTCCGCTCCCCTTCTCTGCTCGTCTCGCCGGGGCTTTACCAAGAAGTGGGAACCCGCTTCGCCTGGGATTCATCTGTACCCGACTGCGACACGAACACGTTGCTAGGACCGCGACGTGGGTGCGGCACTATCTTCCCGTATCGGCGCAACGGCACGATCGTCCTCCCAATCACCATGCCCGCAGACGATCGCCTACTACTGCTCGGCTACCGGGGTCTGGAGCTGCTCAGCGTGCTTCGTCGCAAGTGGCTGCATGTACGCGAAGTCGGTGGACTGTGCCACTTCCTGACCCATCCCGAACCCCACCTTTTCGGTAAGAGCGTCATCCGTGATCTGTTCCGAGCGTTGATTCAGGAAGCTCTGGATCTCGAAGATTGCTGGATCGCCACACCCTCAATGGTAGCCAACTACTGGCGCTCGCTAGAGTGACTTCACGAACCCGCCCTGCTAAGTCCGTGCCCTTCTCCCTTGCAGCTCGCCTCATTTTGCGCCCTGACAGCTTGGAGATGAGCCCTATAGTCAAGGGACTGGACACTGTCCCGCGGAGAAGCAAGTGATGGGAAACGATAAGCAAGTCATCGATGAGGCCTTCGTACACGCCATGCCCAAGGCGGATCTGCATTGCCACCTCGACGGTAGCTTGCGTCTCGAGACCATCCTAGACCTCGCTCAGATACAGGACGTTCCGTTACCCACAACGGACCCTGTCGAGCTCCGCGAACTCATGCACTGCGGGAAGCTCTGTGACGACCTGGTCGACTACCTCAAAGCCTTTGACATCACGTGCAAGGTGCTGCAGAGCGAAGAAGCGCTTCGCCGAGCCGCATTCGAGGTTGCTGAGGACTCGGCGAAGGAAAACGTGCGCTACCTCGAGGTGCGCTATGCCCCCATTCTGCATACCAATCGCGGGCTTCGGCTGGATCAGATCGTCCAAGCTGTACTCGATGGTCTCCAGCAAGCGGAGCACAAGTACGACATCAAGACTGGGCTGATCATCTGCGGCATCCGCAACATGACGCCCGAGACGAGCCTTCGCATCGCTGAGCTCGCTGTAGCGTTCAAGAACCGTGGCGTAGTCGGCTTCGACCTCGCCGGCGCGGAGTACGATCATCCAGCCAAGCACCACCGCGAGGCCTTCTATCTGATTCGAAATAACAACATCAACGTCACCATTCACGCTGGCGAAGCCTACGGACCTGAGTCCATCCATCAGGCGATTCACTACTGTGGCGCGCATCGCATCGGTCATGGCACACGCCTACGTGAGAATGGCGACCTCCTGAATTTCCTCAACGACCACCGCATTCCGCTGGAAGTCTGCCTGCGTAGCAATCTACAGACCCGCGCTGTGGACTCCATGGCATCGCATCCATTCCGCTTCTATCTCGACCTCGGCCTGCGGGTGACACTGAACACAGATAACCGCCTGATCACCGATACGACCATCACCTCGGAATACCTGTTGGCGGCTCAGCAGTGGGACCTGAGCGCTGATGAACTGGGTTGGGTGATGATCAACGGCTTCAAGTCCGCCTTCATGCCGTTTCGCGACAAGAAGATGCTCATGCGTCGCGTGATTCGAGAGTACGAATTGCTCGTCGAAGCCGAGAAGAAGGGCGCGAGCAAGAGCGCGTCCCGAAAAAAGAGCGTCGAGCAGCCCAACGCTTAGGCGAGGCGTCGGGGTCTGACTGACCCGTCCCCCACTCCGCCTTCCCCTCAGGATACGCTCGATAACCGTTCAGAATGCGTCCTTTCGGGATTGACAGTGCCTAATTGTCGACTAGATTGCTCCATAATTAGTGGAGGGGACCTAGGCGTCATGCTGGAAAGCATTTCAATGACAGATGAAGCAACTAGAGAGAGTCCATCCCCCGAGTCGAACTCGCTCGTCTACATGGACAACTACTCGACTACGAGGACGGACCCTCGCGTGCTCGAGGCGATGTTGCCGTATTTCTCAATGCACTACGGAAACGCCCACTCGCGATCACACAGCTATGGCTGGGCCGCGGAGAAGGGCGTCGACACTGCCCGCGAGCAGGTAGCTACACTCATTGGCTGCAAGCCTTCGGACGTGATCTTCACCTCGGGCGGCACCGAGTCCTGCAATCTCGCTGTAAAGGGCGTAGCCCAGATGTACGCGGAAAAGGGGCGCCACATCATCACTACTGCGGTCGAACACCGCTCCGTGATGGATCCACTTCGCGCGCTTGAACGGGGTGGCTTCGAGGTCACCTACCTTCCCGTCGACACAACGGGAACAGTGAATCCCCAGACCCTTGAAGATGCCATCCGCGAAGACACAATCCTTGCCTCAGTGATCTTCGCCAGCAATGAGATCGGAACCATGCAGGACATCTCCTCCATGGGGGCCATCTGCAAGGAAGCGGGCGTTATCTTCCACGTCGACGCCTGCGTAGGACTCGACACCGAAGTCATCGATGTCGACGCCATGGGCATCGACCTGCTGAGCCTGTCTGGGCACAAGATCTATGGGCCTATGGGGGTGGGCGCACTCTTTGTTCGTCGCCGAAAGCCTCGTGTACGCCTCAGTCCACAGCTCGAAGGCGGCAGCCAGGAACGCGGCATGCGACATGGCAGCCTGAACGTTCCGGGCATCGTTGGTCTGGGCAAAGCGACCCAGCTCTGCCTTGAAGAGCGAGATGCCGATCGGAAGAAGATCCGCAATCTCCGCGACCGAATGGAGACGGCATTCACCGAAGGACTCGAAGAGGTCTACGTGAACGGCCACCCCACCAACCGCCTTCCTGGCAGCTTGAATGTGTCCTTCAACTACGTCGAGGGCGAGAGCTTGATGATGGGCATGAGCTCGGTGGCGGTCTCTTCCGGCTCCGCATGCACCTCAGCCACTCTCGAGCCATCGCACGTAATGAAGGCCCTTGGAGTAGATGAAGAGCTGGTTCACACCTCCATCCGTTTCTCGTTGGGTCGCTTTTCGACCCAGGAAGAAGTAGATCAGGCCGTTGAGCAGTGCTTGAAAGCCGCTCGTAAGCTCCGCGACATGAGTCCCTTGTGGGAGATGTTTAAGGACGGTATTGACCTGGCAAGCATCGAGTGGAAGCACGACTGATCAAGGATCTGGTTGCGAAGAACGTCAATTGCGGACAAAATGGGTCCGTAATTATTGAGATACGTATCTCAGTACTCTAGGAAACAAAAGACCATGGCCTATACCTATAAGGTGATTGACCACTTCGAGAACCCACGAAATATGGGTTCTCTAGACAAAGACTCCGATGGGGTGGGCACTGGCATCGTCGGTGCTCCCGAGTGTGGTGATGTGATGAAGCTTCAGATCCAGGTCGAAGGGGAGCGTATCGTCGATGCGAAGTTCAAGACCTTCGGCTGCGGCTCTGCTATCGCCTCTTCGTCTCTGGCCACCGAGTGGGTTAAGGGAATGACCCTAGATGAAGCAGATGCTCTCAAGAACACAGATATCGTCGAAGAACTCAGCCTTCCGCCTGTAAAAATTCACTGCTCCGTTCTTGCAGAAGAAGCGATCAAGTCCGCTATCGAGGACTATCAAAGCAAGCAGAAATCGTCAGACTGAAAGAGCCCCGGGCAATGGCCGGCCAAATCGAAATCAGCACGAGCGCATCCAAGAAGATCAACAGCCTCTTCGCACAGAAGTCACTGGCTGAAGAAGCTGGTCTGCGCATCACCGTTCAAGGCGGGGGCTGCAGCGGTCTCTCTTATCACCTGAGCATCGATGACGAGATCACCAAGTTCGATCGGGTCTTCGAGTGCCTGGGTGTCCGCGTCATCGTCGACAAGAAGTCTTTCCTATACACATCGGGCCTTGTCCTCGACTTCGATACGGACGACTTCAATGGTGGCTTCGTCTTCCACAATCCCAAAGCGAACGCTACCTGCGGCTGCGGGACCTCTTTCTCTGTCTGACAGCTTCGGACGGCCCCAATCATCGTGGCCCCACCTCCTTCGGCTAGCTACAGCAAGTCCAGTAGCTCCTTCTGCTGTGATGAGTGCAGCGGAGAGATGGCTATCCCCCTGTTCTGCGATCACTGTGGCTGCAGCTATCCCGAACGTCGGGCAATGAGTGCCTTCGCCATTCTCTCGCTGCCGGCTACCTTCGAGCTGAGCGACAAGCAGATAGAGCAACGCGAGCTGGAGTTGACCAGACGCCTCCATCCGGACCGCTGGCAGCAGACGGATGCTCGGTTGCACCGCCGGGCGCTCATTGCCCAGGTCGCAGTAAACGAATCTCTAGAAGCCATCAGAGAGCCTATTCCACGAGGCGAGACCCTGCTCGCACTGCAAGCTGCTGAGCTGAGCGAACAGCTCCGTTCTGAGCATCGACCTGAGCCGGCATTCCTCCTCGAGCAACTCGAACTGCAGGAAGAAGTCCGTGGGGTCCTCGAGCCGGCACGCAAGCGACAGATCAAGAAGCGCGTTCGGAGTGAGCTGACTGCTCTGACAGAAACACTGCGGTCTGCATTTGCGGACTTCGATGCGGACATCGCCCCCTCGAGCCGACACCGCTCGGTAGCTCGGACCTTGCGTTCCCTTGGTGAAGCACGCTATTGGCGCAACCTACAGCGTGCGCTTCGCGGTGAAGCGCCCCGCTAATGTCCCGCTCGGAAAATTCAAGATGCGAATTCCACTGAAGGTCAAAGGGCAAAACGAGGACATCGTTGCTGGCATTGATCTCGGCACCACGAACACCCTGATTGCTCAGATGGTCGACGGAAGCCCACGCATCATCGAAGACCGGCAGGGTCGCACCATCACCCCCTCTGTGGTTTCCATCGATGAAAACCACCAGACCACCGTCGGCGACGAAGCGCTCGAGCGCTCACTGAGCAATCCCACCGGGACCATCAGCTCGATAAAGCGTTTCATTGGCCGAGGTCTAGACGATGTTCACGCGGAGATTGAACGACAGCCTTATCAGGTGGTCCGCTCCAAAAACAACGAGCAGGTAGCGTTCCGCGTGCATGGGAAGGAGTATCTGCCTCAGGAGATCGCGGCACTCGTGCTTGTTGAGGCAAAGAAGCGTGCCGAGCGACGCCTGAGCGCGCGCTTGAAGAAGGCTGTGATCACCGTGCCTGCCTACTTTGACGACGCTCAACGACAAGCCACGCGCGACGCCGGACGAATGGCTGGCATCGATGTGCTGCGCATCATCAACGAGCCCACAGCCGCAGCTCTCGCATATGGCCTGGACCGAAGCGAAGCGGGAACTATCCTGGTCTATGACCTCGGAGGCGGTACCTTCGATGTCTCCATCCTCAAGCTTACTGAGGGTGTATTCAAGGTCATCGCGACCACCGGCAACACGGCCCTGGGCGGCGACGACTTTGATCGGGCCCTTGCTGGCCTGTTGCTCCGAGGGCTGAGCGCCGAGGAACGCGCCAGGATCAGCAACAGTCCGGCCAGTCGCCAACTTCTCAAGATCGCATCCGAGAGCGCGAAGAAGAGCCTCTCTTCGGAGCGAAGCACCCACGTAGACATCGGATTCCCGGGCGTAGGCCTCAGTGTGCAGCGCAGCCTCTCCCGAAACGAATACGAGGACGTCATCGCCCCTCTCATTCAGCAGACACTCGAAGCCATCGAATTTGTTCTGGATGACGCTGATCTCGACCCTGAAGACATCGATGAGGTGGTCTGTGTGGGTGGCTCTACTCGCACCCCCCTGGTTCGAGCACAGCTGAACAGCCTGTTCGGAAAGGCCCCGCACACCGAGCTCAATCCGGACGAAGTCGTGGCCATGGGAGCCGCCATCCAGGCGAGTCAGCTCGCCGGAGATGGCGTCCAGCAAGATGGCGCGGTACTGCTAGACGTCACACCACTCTCACTGGGAATCGAGACCTACGGCGGTGGCGTCACCAAGCTCCTCTGGCGAAACACCCCCATACCCGCTCGTGCATCCGAAGGATTCACTACCCAGGTAGACGACCAGACAGCCTTCGACGTCCACGTCCTACAGGGCGAACGCGAGATGGCACGAGATCTGCGCAGTCTCGCGCGCTTCAAGCTTCGTGGGATTCCTCCCATGTCAGCGGGCATGCCCAGGCTGCTGGTCGAGTTCTTCATCGATGCCAACGGCATCCTCTCGGTCTCAGCCAAAGAGACGACCTCAGGCGTAGAGGCAAACATCGAGGTCACCCCGACATATGGGCTCAATGACGACCAGGTCGAAGACATGATCCTCGACTCGATCGAGCACGCTAAAGAGGACTTCCTGGCCCACATGCTTGCCGACTTACTCGCTGAGGCCGAAGGACTGATTCGCTACTCCAGACGGGCCATTGCGCAACAGGGCGAGAAGCTACCCAAGCCCTTGATCGACCAGATCAAGCTCGCCGTCGCCGGCATGGAGGCGGCTATCGAGACCAACGACAAGGAAGTCATTGAGGCTGGAATGACGGTGCTCAACGAGGCCACATCATCCATCGCGCAACAGATGATGAACGAGGTCCTGAAGGTCACCGTCACTGGCAAGGCCATGAGCGAAGTGATGGGCAGCGAGCCGCGTACAAGAGCATCCAGCATTGAGTTGAAATAGGAGCCCTTCCATGCACACAGTAACTTTCCAGCCATTGGGGACCGTCGTCGAGACCGAGGAGGGCAAGAGCATCCTCGAGACCGCGCTTGAGAATGACATCCATCTCGAACATGCATGTGGTGGATTCGCTGCCTGCACCACCTGCCACGTCATCGTCAAAGAGGGTGAAGACTGTCTCTCGAAGCTCGAAGAGCTCGAAGAGGACATGCTCGACAACGTCGAAGGTGGCTCATTGCGTAGTCGTCTCGGTTGCCAGGCAAGGGTCTCAGGCGACGTAGTCGTGCAGATCCCCAAGACGCCCTACTAGGGATAGCGAAGGATTTCTCGCCATGTCGAAGTTGAACTGGTCGGACACCGAAGACGTCGCTATCGCGCTGTACGAGACGCACGAAGGCATCAATCCGCTGAGCGTGTCCTTCGTGCAGATGCGTCAATGGATCTGTGAATTGGAGAACTTTGGAGGCGACGCCAAGGCATCCTCCGAAGGATCACTCGAGGGGATTCAGATGGCGTGGCTCGATGAATGGAAGTACGACAATGAATAACAAGAAGCTGTGTATCTATGCCAAGGGCGATAGCTACGAGCGCCTACACACCATGGTGGGGTTGGTCTCGACCGCCGCATCCATGGACTGGGAAGCACACGTCTACATGACCTATGGGGCGCTCTGGCGCTACTGCCACGAGACCATGGCCGAAGCTGAAGTGGAGATCTCTACCCCGGAAGTAGCCAAGGCCTACAAGCGGGGTATCGACAGCGGCCGAATCCCCGATCTCGATGAGTTCTTCGAAGAGGCGCGCGAGCTCGGAGGAGAACGCATTCGAATCTACGCCTGCACCACGTCCATCAAGCTCCTTCACATTGAGCCAAAGCTGCTCGAGAGGTTCGATGGAATGCTCGGACACGCGAGCTTCCTGCAGATCGCAGCGGACGGAAAGCTCGTCGTCACCTGACCGATTAACGCGCGCCTCGCCTCGCAGGTCCCTCAGTCGGCACCCTTGCACCCTCGAGCACAGAGTCGTCCCGAGCCGCCTCATCGTCATCAAGGTCATCGCGCAGGCCCAGCTGCCGGCGAGTCTCCTCGACGAGTTGGTCCAGGCCACCCGCAACAACGTGCTGCTTCTCGTATAGATGCGCGGCAAGATCACGCACCGGCTGATGATCTTCAGTACCCAGCGCCAGCGCCCGGAGCAGATTGTGGAAGGCGCCATCATCATTGCCTACCGCGTAGCGAGCCCGGCCGAGGTGGCCCTGGACCGTCCCATCGGAAGAGAGAAGACTCGCCAACTCCAGCGCCTGCTCGGCCTCCGCATGCCGACCCAGTTGGTAGAGCACCCAGCCACGGGTGTCGACGAAGGCACCCACCGACTCTGAGCGGTCCCCCTCCCACTCATCGAAGCTCTCCCCGGGGTCGAGTCCGAGCAAGTAGAACGACTCACCGAGCAACATCGACAGCGCCTTCTCAATGGTCTCAAGTGCTTCGACAAGATCGACCTTGTCCAAGGCCGACATATAGGCCCACTCATTCATGATGTGCGGATCATCAGGCAACACGTCCATTGCCTGACGGACCGCCGCCCGCGATCCATCACGATCCATCACTCCCTCAGCGCGTAGAGCGTACGCCTTCTGACGAAGGTACATCGCCCGCACCCGGGGGGAACCGTTCATCTCCGAGTCCAGGGACTGCAGGGCCTTCACAAGATCCCATGGGTCCTCTCCGATGCTCTGACCGAGCGTGCGCAACTGGTCCAGAGCAGCAAGCTCTTCGTCACGGAGCTCACCTCCCGGCAGTGGCGGCAGGTAGGGGTTTCGGCGCAGAGGCGGCTGCCAATCCTCCAAGAGAGCCTTCACCCTGGCATCCAGGCGCCTGCTGGCCTTGCGGTCATCGGTCTCGTGATACAGGGTGGCGAGCGCCTGCAGTACAACGGCATCCGATTTGTGCTTCGCCTCGATCGACTTCAGCTTGCCCTGCAACTTTTCCTGCAGCGCGTCGCTCGGCAGCAACCGTCGGTCTGAGCTTCGCAACACTGCTGTACAACCATCAGCGCGCCAGGGTGTACTAGCCAACAGCTTGAGGCAGAGCATCGCGGCCTCATCGATACGCTCTTCGAGTACATAGAGCTGGATCTGCTCGACCTGAACCGCTGGATTAGCAGGCGCCGCCTCCACCGCCAGCGCGAGCCGCTCCTTAACGACTCCGAGCGAGCGCTGAAGCTTGCCCAGATCAACACCCACGAGGTAGGCCCAGACCGCAATACTCGGATCGGCCTCCGCGGTAGAGAGGCGCCGTTCAATCTCTCGCACACGGCCCGATCGGAGGGGCGCAGCCGTGGTCAGCTCCGACGTCAGCATCGAGGCACCGTGCAGCAGGGCTGCCATGGCGTCACCCTCGGATTCCGTCAAGAGGTGCTCATACTCAGCTTCCACCAATCCACCGTTTCGGCGACTGGTGGCTGCCAACTCCATGTAGAACCGATGCGCCTCAAAATCCGACGGCCGCTGTTTGAGAATTGCGAACACGCTGGTCAGAGCATCGCTCAGCTGACCCCTGTCGCGCTGCTGCCGCGCCGCAGCCAGATCGTGATCCGCCGCCTTCTCTGCCCGCGACAGTCGCGCGCTGCTACCTGCTGACACACTGCCTGGAAACCAGAGAGAGCACATCAGCACGATCACGGCCAGAGAGCATCGAACGAAGAAACGCTGAGTCACGGACATCTTTCCCTCCTAGAGCGGCTACGCTGACCTCAGATCAAGCCCAGCCACAAACTCCGATAGCTGAGTCTGCAAGACCTGTCCTCCGATAGCCAGGCAGCGCACGTGCTCAGCACCTTGTACCTCGACACCCTGCCACAGGTCGCCCTTTGGTCGCAGTGTCTCAAACCAAAGCCTAGAGCAACCGCGGGGAATCACTCGATCCAGACTTCCGTGAATCCAGAGCAAGGGCACCGAGCGAAGAGCAGCCAGCGACCACCACAGGGAGCCCAGGTAACGCACCGGCTGGGTACCAGGGATGATGCGAACAGAGAGCAAGGCGCGAGTGACAGGCTGCTCTCTGCTCTCCCGACCAAGCATGTTGCCGGCCAGGCCCCACGCTGCGCTACCCATATCGGGAGCAGGGCCAGAATCGAGGATGCAACCAATCAAGTCGTCACGACCCGCCACGCCCATGACCAGGGCTGCAGCACCCTGACTCTGACCAAAGGCCAGGATCGCCTCGGCGCCACGCCTCCGCGCCTCATTGCACGCGGCGGTCACATCTGCTGCTCGGTGTACGAAAGAACCACGCCCCGTGGGACAGGGGTCCGACGCACCGTGACCCCTGCCATCAAAACTGAGCGTAGCAACGCCAATGCGGTGGAAGAACGCGATCCACGGTAACAACGTCGCCTTTTGACCGCCGTAGTGGTGATGAAGAACTGCGCAGATGGGCCGAGAGCCGGAGGCAGACTCTCCAGCCGGTAGGTACCAGGCATCGAGACAGACTCCATCGTCGGTGTTCACCTTGATCTTCTCGCAGGCGAGCCCCATCCGGCGAGCAGGGTCGAGACCCCTGGCGGTCTTGGCGTGCTTAAGCGTACGTGCGATCGCAACGGACCCTCGATTCCAGCTCGAGGCGATCGGATCGGGTAGCCAGCCAGGCGCTACGCTCGGGTCACCTTTGAAGGGCATAGCTCATCAAGGTGCGTCTCCCCGGTCCCAGGCCTCCTCGGGCCAGACCGCGACGGCCGACTCGGACATCTCGGCGGTCCAGACTGCACGCCCCATTCCCCTGGTGTTCAGCGCGAAGCCCGATCTTCCGCGAGCATCGACCGCGATGACGCCAGCCATCCCAGTGCCGAACTGCTCTTCAAGCAACGATATCCCCTCAGTACAAGCCGACTGAACTCCACCAGCCAGCCGATCCACAACCTCCTTGCACAAAAGAGTGCGGAGAATTGTCTCTCCGGTGCCGGTAGAGACAGCAGCACCCACTCCATCGAGCGCCCACAGGCCTGCTCCGGGAAGGGGAGAGTCGCCAATCCGACCAGGCCGCTTCAACCACAAGCCTCCGGTGCTGACCGCGCTCGCGAGGCTGCCGTGGATGTCGAGCGCACAAGCACCCACCGTATCGCTTGCCTCATCCGCTGGACGTGGTTGCCCAGCAGTCACCCCCAAAACACCGCCGAGGGCAGCGAGCCCACCACTCTCTGCCCCTCCTCTAGCAAGCACACTGGCCTTCTTGCGGCGCCAGTCCTCACGCCTGCTCTCAGACGGAAAACCCTCGCGGAACTCCAGCCCCTGCTCCCTCGCAAACTTCGTCGCTCCCTCGGCGCCGAGAATGCAATAGCGGGTCTCTTCCATCACCTTCCGCGCAACAAGCACAGGATTGGCGACCCCCCGGATACCTGCAACAGCCCCAAAGCCACGATCTGAACCACTCATCACAGCGGCATCCATCTCTATCTCACCAGCACTCGTCAAGCATGAGCCCAGGCCGGCGTTAAAGAAACCAGTGTCCTCCATGAGCTTGATTGCAGTGGTGACTGCATCCAAGGCATGCCCCCCCTCTTCGAGAATGGCTGCGCCCACGGCACACGCCTCTCGAAGGCCCTCTCGATACCGCCTCTCGGAGGCCGCCGGAAGAGAACGCATAGCCCCTGCGCCGCCGTGGAGAATCAAGACTGGAACTACAGAAGTCATGAGGGAGGGATCTCGCGCCCGACACTCTAGCAGCGCGATCACCGCGTCGAGAAGGCAACGCGCAGTAGCGATCCTTTCATTCTGAGGGCATTCTGCAGTGGTGTCCGCAGTATCCCTTGTTCACTGCGCTGAATATCAGCCGCTGTTGGTCGATGAAGCCCTCCAGTTGGCGCTCGCACCCTTCGGCGGCCTTCGCGGAGTGTCTGGCTTCGCGCACAACATCTCTCGCGGCTCAAGCGTCTTGATCAAGCCGAACTTTCTGCGCGCAGCCCCGGCCGAAGCTGCGCTGTCTCCACACCCACAGTTAGTCCGCGCGCTCCTTGAGGAGCTCCTCTCGTTAGGAGCGAACATCAAGATTGGTGACTCTCCGGCCTTCGGTACTGCCCGCGGAGTCGCTGAGGCGACGGGAATCGCCGCCGTAGCTGACGCCATGGGCGTACCAGTGATCGAGTTCCGCAAGCCGATTAAAATCGATGCCGCTGGGTTCACCACAGGAACCCTGCAGATTGATCGCGAGGTGGTTGAATCGGATGCAGTGATTAACCTGTGCAAGCTCAAGTCCCACAGTCAGATGCTGATGACCGGTGCGGTAAAGAACCTGTTCGGGTGCATCACTGGGAAGCGCAAGCCTCTGTGGCATATGCGCCTGGGCGATCGCGACAACCTGTTCGCAGAATTGATGGTCGCCCTGTACCGAGAGATCGGCCCCGTCGTGTCCATCTGTGATGCAATCCTCGCCATGGAGGGGAACGGGCCCGGCAAGGGTGAGCCCCGCAAAGTGGGACTGCTTCTGGCCGCCGAAGATGGTGTGGCTCTGGACACCGTGCTTGCGCAGATCGTAGGACACCAGAGTCAAGAGGTACCCATCCTCCGCGCAGCACGCGACCTGGGTTGTGGCACGTCGCAGCTCGAGGACATCGAGCTGCATGGCGACATCAGTCTCGCCGAGGCTCACATCGAGGACTGGCAGCTTCCCGAGCCCATGGACATCGCGTTCGGGCCCGTGCAGGTGCTGCGCTCAGCAATCAAGCAGATCGGCATACGTTCCAGGCACCTGCTCGAGACGCCCGGCCACCGAGCAAATGGCCGTGGGTTGCATGATTGACACAGAAGTCCAGCGACTTATAGTCCCTGCGCTATACTTGGTACTTGGCAAAAGTGGCATCAAGAGGAGACCAGAACATGGACACAGCAACGCAGCCCATCACCCTGACCGAGAAGGCCATCCAGGCCGTCAAGCTCGCAATCACTGAAGAAGGCCTCGATGGCTCTGGTCTGCGTGTGGCCGTGGTTGGTGGAGGCTGCTCGGGCTACTCCTACGCATTGGACTTTGCTGAAGAGTGCGATGAAGACGACATGACTCTGGACTTCAATGGCCTACCGGTCTTCCTCGATCCGCACAGCGCACAACTCCTGACTGGCGTCGAGATCGACTATATTGAGACTCTTCAACGCAAGGGCTTCGTCTTCAACAATCCCAATGCCACAACTACCTGTGGTTGCGGTTCCAGCTTCTCCTAGCCAGGCCACTCGCCGCTGCCGCACCGCCCGCACTCGAAAGAGTGAGGTGCGGGGATGATTCGTCGTGCCCTGAAGAAGGGATTTGGAGTTGCTCGGGCCGCAGCAAAGGTCGCCCAGGGTCTCATCGAGGGCCCTGGCGGTCCCGGCCACGAGGTCGGCAACTACGAAGACTTCGAGAAGATACGAAGCGAAGCTGCTGCTCAGGATCTGGCTGAAGGTTTTTCTTCGGTCGAAGGGGAGCACGATGCCATCGACAGCGGAACAATCGAGGTTTCAGCGGAAGACCTGCGCATCCTTCGAGAGATCGAACTAGAAGAAGACTACCCGCAGCTGATCGACGTGCGCAGCACCCCTGCGTGGAAGGCCGCACACATTCCTGGCGCGCTAAATCTGCCCCTGGAGTCCCTCGCCGCGAAGCTCGACGAGCTCGATGCGGACCGTCCGGTCATCCTGTACGGCGAGTCCGACACACAGAGCATTGACGGCTCGTACGTTCTCAAGAGATCAGGCTTCTCGGATGTGTGTAGCCTGGCCGGCGGCATCGACTCGTGGGTCGGCGCCGGTAATGAGACCGATACAATAGACTGAGTAGCTGGACGCGACCAGCAACCGGCTCGGTCTGAACTCTAGAGCTTGATCCCGGCGTCAGCAGCAGCGGCACGGAGGCCCTTCTTGCTGATCGTTCGCAGCGCGCTGGTGCTCACACGCACACGCACCCACTTACCCTCTTGGTCATCCCACACCCGCTTGCTCTGGATATTGGGCTGCTGCCAATGCTTGGTCTTGCGGTGTGAGTGAGATACCCGGTTACCGCTTAGAGGGCCCTTGCCAGTAAACTTACACTTCGCCATGACGAACTCCCAGGTCGCAGCGCGACCTACTTGATCTTCGCTTCCTTGAAGAGGACATGCTTGCGAGCCTTAGGATCGTACTTCCGGAACGACAACTTCTCGGTCGTCGTGCGCCGATTCTTTGTCGTCGTGTAGTAGTAGCCGGTGCCGGCAGTCGATACGAGTTTGATCTTCTCACGCATAGGTATTTCCTCCGCAATTAGAGCGGGCGCGCAGGGTAAGAGTGACGAACAGGGAAGTCAAGTGCGAGGTGCAATGTGTACGTGCGAGCCATTACGCGTTACCGGGAGGCTCAACCCTCCGTGAGAAGCTTCGATCGTGCTCAAAGGGCAACTGCAGTCGATTTCTCTGATCGCTGTCCAACTCCGCCTCAAGAAGTGTGTCTTGGGAGTCCATCGCCTCCAGACTGGGCTCACTGAGCTCCTTACTCACTGCGGAAGCGCTCCAGTTACCTCGCCTATGCTCCAATCTCCGGGGCGGCGTCTCTTGTGTTGCCCAGGATGTCCGCTGTGGAACTAAGGGGCGGATGCCCTGCGCCAATGAGGGGCTAGCTGCTGCTCAACGGGCTCAAGTCGAACTGGGGTGATGCGGGCTCGACTCAGCGCGGAGCCGGTCAAATTGAGGGTCGACCGCGTACCTGTGCTACTAAGGGCTAGTGATTGAGGAGTCCCACGCAAAGCAACTGACCGTGTCGCGAGAAAGTCACGGCTGGTTCGAGACGCTCCTGAACTTCGGGGCCTGGATCGCGCGTCTACTCCACCTGCCGGTCGCCAATCTCGACTCAGATGCCATTCGCCAGCAGGCGGCCCGCCTGGCTGGTTCGCATGACATCGGCGACAGCGCCTGTCTCGAGCGGATGGAGAGGGTGCTCAGTGAGGTGCGCGGCAGTGACGCAACCTCGCTCAGCTACGTGTATTTCAACTCCCTGGCGAAACGCGCCCTGACCTTGCGAGCGAAGCAGCAACTCTACTTCAAGGCTCATCCCGAGATCCGGGACATCCCCCTCCAGCGACCCGTCTTTGTGCTCGGTTTTCCTCGCACGGGCACCACGATCCTTCAGAATCTGTTGGCCCAGGAGCCCGGGCGGCGCACCCTCAAGTTCTGGGAGTTGACCCGCCCCGTCCCCACTCACGACGACTTCGAAACCGACCGAAGAAGACGCATTCGAGCCGCCAACGCCGACCTCAATATCGTCTATCGCTGCGCGCCCGAAATGGCCGAGATGCACGCCGTCTCGGCGACAACTTCCGAGGAGTGCTGGCCCCTGTTTTCCATGTCGTTTTCGGCGCTCAACATGGACATCTCGTCCGGTCTACGTCGCTACGGCGACTGGCTGCTCGAGCAAGACATGACCTGGTGCTATCGCGAGTACCGGCAGCGTCTGCAGATGCTGCTTCATCGGGACCCGGCAGACCAGCTCGTTCTCAAGTGTCCCGAGCATCTCTGGTTTCTCGACGCCTTGCTGGAGGTCTTCCCCGACGCTTGCATTGTCTGGACCCACCGCGAGCCGACCTCCTGCATCGCGTCGTATTGCAGCATGGTCTCTCTTAACCTACGCACCGTGTTCGGCGGCTACGACGGTCCGGAGTTGGGCGCCCACATCACAAAGCGCTTCCACCAGGGGGTCACCCGCGCAATGGCTGTACGAGAGCGGGTCGGAGACCAGCGCTTCTTCGACGCGGACTTCCGCGAACTGGTCTCGGATCCTATGGGCATGGTCGAGCGCATCAACGCCCACTTTGGTTTCAACTCAAGCGCCGCAGGCAGGGCCGCCATGACGACCTACCTCGAAACGGAGCGCAAGGACGCCCTGGGGAAGCATCGGTATGACCCAGCCCGCTATGGTCTCGACTCAGCAGAGGTCTCGAACATCTTTGCTGATTACATCGCTCGATTTGGCCTGCGCTGAGCAGCTAGATGTTCTCTGGATCGAGAAGATCAGACGGATCACGTGTCGCCGGCGCCTCGATGCGACCCGTTGCAATTCCGCAGTCGTCATCCTCATCGATGAAACCACTGAGTGCACCGGGA
Organism: uncultured Rickettsiales bacterium; assembly: GCA_964512375.1. Lineage (GTDB taxonomy): Bacteria > Myxococcota_A > UBA796 > UBA9615 > UBA9615 > UBA6601. Next base: position 23,724 of record CAZEIY010000006.1, read on the forward strand.
GCACGCTGGGTTCGCGCCTGAACAACCTCTTCGAGGACGTGATGCATCTGCATAGCGCCATCGAAACGAACACCCTCTTCCATGGTGACTACCGGAGAACAGATGTTGCCGACAATCACGCCCGGGGCTCGCAGATCACAGCGACCACGAGCGTTGATGTTGCCCGTAACGTGCCCCGCAATGATGACACTGGACACATCGATCTCAGCCTCAATCTCAGCTTGTGGCCCGACTTCCAAGGTGTCCGTACTGAATATCTCGCCAGTAAACCTACCGTCGATCCGAACTCGACCCTCGAAAGTCAGCTTGCCCTCATAGATGCAGCCAGGACCCATGAACGCGTTCAGATCGTTACTGGGCGCACTGCGAATAATCGACCGTGTCTGATCGAAACTGGGTGGTAGGTGTTTCGATTCGCCGTTGCTTGGCTCATCGAATGATGCGTCAAAGAGAGGCTCTTTGCGTCCGAACTTCATAATCGCTCCCCATCTGGTGCCGGGCCGTCGACGCTGACTCCCGGTGTTCCGCTCTGCGTGCACGGACCCACAAGTAGGTCCTCTTTCGAGAGTAAGGGATGCTGCTCTGCTTTCGCAATCAAAATCTGGGAAAAAGCGCCAATATCTGGCGCAATCGAGAACTTTTCGTTCGATCAGAGCTTCAAGAGCGCGTGAACGCGTCGTTCTTCAGGAGCACCAACACGCCTTGCGACCTCCTCCCACGGAGCCGGCCATTGCTGGGAAGCGCTGTCCTTGGAGACCGACAGTAGGGTGTAGCTCGCTGCCAGACTCTGTGCAGCAACGAGAACAGCGGCTGGAGGGGCAAAGGCCCTCGCCGTGACTACGGCGCCCCGCGGTAGCACGCCTTGTTGCAGGAGATCCTCAAGGCGAGCGTTGTGCACCTGTACCTGCTCGAGGCCCAAGGCTCTCGCCGAAGCCTGCAGAAAGGAAGCTCGCTTACGCCGCGCCTCCACCAGATGCATCTCGCGAGAGGGACAGGCGGCTGCAAACACAATGGCCGGAAGGCCGGAGCCAGAGCCCAGGTCGATGACCGGACGCGGGTCACTCTCTGAGAGCAGCGGCACAGCAGCCCAGGCATCCAGGAGCCCCTCGGCGAGCAGCCCCTCGGCGTGACGCCAGCCCACCAGACGCTGGGAAGCCGACCACTTATCGAGCAACTCGGTCCAGATACGCAAGCGCTCAGCCAGCTCATCGCCTGGATCACGGAGGCTACCCAGGGAGCTAGCTATCTGCTCGACGGTGCAGGACAAAGTCGTAGACTGCGCCTTGATCCTGGCCATCAGCGTGATGCCTCCCCCGGTGAATCCGAGCCGGACATCTGCAGGCGGGCAGCAAGCAGTGCAACGGCCGCTGGAGTAACTCCGGGAATCTGACTGACCTCGCCCAGGGTTCGGGGACGTGCATCACTCAGCTTCTCGATCAGCTCGAGCCGAAGGCCAGGCAAGCCCTCGTAGACAAAAGACTCAGGAACTTCCAACTGAGAGAGGGAACGCAGACGCAAGAGGCTGTCTTCCTGGCGTTGGATGTAGCCGCGGTATCGACAATGAATCAACACCTGGAGTGCCTCATCTGGGCCCAGCTCTGGCCCCTCCAGGCCGAGAGCGTCGAGCATCTCGCGATAGCTTGCCCCTTTACGCTGAGCTAGATCGGCGAGGCTACAGTTTCGGGAGAGAGGTGGCTCGTCCAGGGAGGCGAGCCACCGATCTACCCGCTCCCCCGGCCTTGCCTGCGTCGAATTCATGAACGACAGGCCTTGCTCCACCTGTGCGCGGCGCTCAGAGAACCTGGTCCAGCGCTCCTCCGTGACCAATCCACACTCATGGCCACGCTCGGTGAGTCGCAGATCGGCATTGTCCTCACGGAGCAGGAGACGCCACTCAGCTCGCGAAGTGAACATGCGATACGGCTCGCGAGTGCCTCGCTGGGTGAGGTCATCAATCATCACACCCAGATACCCCTCATCACGACCAATAAGCAGAGGACCCCTCGAATTCATCTGCAGAGCTGCATTCGCCCCAGCAACGAGACCCTGGCCAGCCGCCTCCTCGTAGCCCGTGGTGCCATTGATCTGTCCGGCCAGATACAAGCCTTGGAGCTTCCTGCTCTGCAAACAGGAGTCGAGATCGCGAGGATCAAAATAGTCGTACTCGATCGCGTAGCCGACTCGAAGTACCTGTACGTCTTCCAAGCCCTCAATGGTACGCAGCGCGGCCACCTGGGTGGAGGCCGCCAGGCTGGTAGAGAAGCCGTTGGGGTAGACCTCGTAGCTGGCCAGTCCTTCAGGCTCCAGAAAAATGCGGTGCTGATCGCGCTCGGCAAAACGCATGATCTTGTCTTCGATGCTCGGGCAGTAGCGCGGTCCAACGCCATCTATGCAGGCCTGCGGACCGTACATGGGTGAGTGGCGTAGGCCATCTCGAAGGACAGCATGCGTCGCCTTGTTCGTAGCTGTGACATAGCAACGAACCTGCGGAAGAGTTGATGCTGGACCGACGAACGAGAAGCGTCCGCCAGGGTGGTCCCCCTCCTGTGGTCGAAGGCGATTCCAGTGGATCGTGCGTCCATCCAGGCGCGGTACGGTCCCTGTCTTGAGCCTCGACAGGCGATGCCCGAGCGCGCTCAACGAAGCGCTCAAGTGCACCGCTGCGGGCGAACCACCACCACCACCCGGGCGCTGCAGAGTGCCCGTATGCATGCTCCCCCGGAGCCCTGTTCCTGCGGTAATCACCACTGCGCGCGCGTCGATCCTGCTGCCATCCTCCAGGATCACACCGGTGACTCGCCCCCCGCTCTCGCAGAGAGCAGAGACTTCCCCCTGTACAACCGTGATCAAAGGATCACCCAATACTCTTTGAGCCATTCGGCGCTGATAAAGAAAGCGATCGACCTGAGCGCGCGATGAGCGCACAGCCAGTCCCTTGCGGGTGTTGAGGTACTTGAACTGAATAGACGTCGCATCGGTGCAGAGAGCCATCTCGCCGCCCAGAGCGTCGATTTCACGCACCAGGTGCCCTTTGCCCTGACCACCAATCGCTGGATTGCACGGCATCCGAGCGATTCCACCAACCGAGAGTGTGACCAGGATGGCGCGCTGACCCAGGCGCGCTGAAGCGAGGGCCGCCTCGACTCCTGCATGACCGCCGCCCACCACTACCAGGGCACTACTGCTGCCCTGTGCGGTGCTCTTCTTCTTGTTGCTCGTCACCGGAACTCCATGTGTGACCAATCGTTGCCGCAACCTACAACATGCAAGCCTCCAGTCCAGCAGCTACTTGCCAATGCAAAAACGCGCAAATAGCTCGTCGAGAACCTCTTCACTGCTCCAGCGGCCGGCCAACTCTTCGAGGGCCTCACCCGCCCTGCGCAGGGCCATCGCCGCCAGAACGGGCTCCTCGTCACCAAAGGCTGTGGCCTCCTCGGTGACGCGAAGCGCCGAACGGAGCGCGTCTTGCTGACGGTCAGTGTGGAGCACGAGGCCATCACTGGGGATCTCGTCACGCAGGATCTCGATGATCTTCTCCCGGATCTCCCGGGTGGAGTCGATGTCATCTGGAGCACTCAGCATCCAACCCTCGGATCTGAGCCGGCGGCCTGCCTGGGCAGACACACAGTCACTATGGCTCGCGACCCAGATCTGTCCGGCCTCAGCGCAGATTTCCGAACCCGCATTCTCGTCAAATGTTCGGGCGTCACGCACAGCGATCACAAGATCGGCGCGCTGTGCTGCCGCTCCGCCTCGCTCGATGCCCTCTTCTTCGATCGCATCGACCGCTGCTCCCAGGCCGGCGGTGTCGTTCAAGGTCACAGACAGCCCGTGCCAGGACAAGGTCTCAGAGACCACATCGCGAGTCGTCCCGGCCTGCGCGGAGACAATGGCACGAGAGTGCCCTACCAGCGCGTTAAATAGAGTGCTCTTCCCTGCATTCACCGGTCCACGAAGCACCACTGAGCTCCCCGTCACCAACCGGCGACCGGCGCGAAAAGTCAGGGCAAGCTCATGCATCTGTGACGCGAGAGGAGCGA
>CAZEIY010000007.1:0-27029 GCA_964512375.1 uncultured Rickettsiales bacterium
TTCAGCGCCGGCGAACTTGCCGTCTTTGGTGACCGTGTTGACACGTTCAACAACATCTTCCGAATCATCTTTGACACCTTCAGCGAGCACCTCGGCCCGGACACCACCTCCGACCGCTTCGCTCAACTTCTCGGCAGCAGCGATCGTGAACAGGCTCAACTCTTCGGTGGACTGCTGCCCGAACCGGATGGAACGCTCGCAGCCGAGGGGCTGATCGCAAACCTTGCGGCGCTCGACGCAGACGAACCCGGTGACACGCTCAAGGGTGGGCTCTACGAGCTACTGTTCAGCCACCTCAGTGACTCGAAAGACCTGCTCCCCGGAGAGGCCGAGGCAACCATGATGGAACGCCTTGTGGTCTTCGAGAGGCAACTCAACCAACCCTGAAGCGAGACACTCAGAGCGCTGGTCTCGCTCTCTCAGGTAGACGCGCCACGCACCTTGTCCCGGTTGCTCGCCATCTTGCGCTCAGTTCGATCCAGATCAGCAAGGCTATGACTCCCTGACAGCACCTCAGCCAGACGCTCCGAGGCCAGCTCGCAATACTCCGGGTTCTGTTCACAGCTCAGCCAGGAGCGCCCAAGCAGCTCGCAGACAACCGCCGTCGTTCCCGATCCACCGAATGGATCTACGACGAGATCGCCCTCATTCGACGACGCAGAGACGAGCCGGCGTAACAGCTCCTCAGGCTTCTGAGTGGGGTGAGCCGTCTTCTCAGCCATGCCGTTATTGAGCAGCGGAATCTCAAGGACGTCTCGAGGCTTGGCGCCAAGAGGATGGGGAGTCCAGGAAGTGCCGCTACCCTTGCCACCAGCGAACTGAGAGCTACTCCCCTGCTTACGCTCGGGGTAGCGAGTAGTGTGGGAGTTATAGGGCACCCGCACGGCGTCCATGTTCATCGTAAAGCTGCGCCCCCTGCGAAGGTGGAGGAGGGATTCGTGGCTACGACCCCAGTCGGAACCCAGGTTGCCTCGATTGCGATACGACCAGACCAACCAGCGGCATCCCTCGAAGAGCTCGCCCGCAGACCACTTGAGGTCGGCGAGCACTTCGGAGTAGCCCATCACATATGCTGACCCACGCGGCCGCAGGATGCGAGCCACCTGCTCCAACCAGGACCTCGCCCATCTCACATACTCCTTGCGTGAGTCGAACGTGTCCCACTCCGCCTTGCCCACACCGTACGGAGGATCGGCGACCACCAGGTCGACGGACGCATCGTCGAGGCTCTGCAGCCAGGGCAGCGAGTCTCCGCAGAGTAACTCTCCGTGGGGCGTGCGCAGATGCGAGAGCGGCTGCTTGCTCACTCCGGCGAAGCTCCCCAGACACGATCCAGTCGTTCCAGTTGCTCGCTACTCAGACCTCCGGGAGCATGCCCCTGCTGCCTCCACCAGAGGTAGCCAGAGGCTGTCATGCCGATACCGTCCCCGCCCCAGCTTCCGATCCGTTCGCTGAGCGACGTACGCAAGACTTCCTCGGATGCACCCGCCAGAGCTTGCTCCACTACCATCGGCAGCACATCAGACGCGAAATGAATGCGCTCTTCCACGCCAAGAAGTGCCGAGCAGTGCCGTCCAACTCCGTCCAACTCCATCCCCACCACGTCGAGGGCAATCCGCACAAAGTCATCGGCCAGTTCCTGCGCCTCCGCCCCGGCCTGGGCCAGCGCCGACTCGAGGTCATCGGCCACCGGCACGATAGCCTCCGCATAGATCTTGGTCTTGGGCTCCGTCCCCGAGGGGCGAATCACCAGGCGGTGATCTGGGCCCAGGTCAAAGGCCATGACATCACGGGCCGCTCGGTCTGTTCCCGATACGATCGTACCGAAGACACCATCCTCGTCCTGACGATCGAAGAATGCGGTGACAGCACGGCCACCGATAGACGCCGGCGGTGAAGCCCGAAGCGCGCTCTGAATGGCCTCAATGCGCCCTCGCCCCACGGCACCAGCCATAACAAGCGGCACCTGGATATTGGCCACCGCGCCGTGGGCACGGTAGAGAGACTCAAGCGCTGTCAGCAACGAGCGACCCGCGCGCTTCTCCCGAGATGCCAGCTCTGCAAGCACCAGGGCAGGGGTCGCGCCATCCTTGTCGCGCATCGCCCCCGAGAGCAGGAAGCCGTGACTCTCCTCGGTGCCGATGAGCACGTCACTGAGCGCTCCGCTTACCTCGCCGCTGCGACCGCTGGTCTCGAGATCCCGCATCACGCCGGCGATGTACTTACAGCCAACCAGCAGGTGCTCCACTACCTGCCCACCTGCGGCACGCACCACTCGCGAGAACAGCGAGGTGGTGACTTCTGTCTTGATGCCAATCTTCCCCGGTTCCGCCCCATCGAAGCGCGCTGCAGCCACCAGCACCGACAGCTCGTTACCAGTCAGGAAGCGCCACTGGCCAGGGCCACCTCGAACATTCGGCACCATCCCACCGATGCGATCAGCGTCGGGGTCCGTGCCAAGGATCAGATCGGCCCCGATCTCATTCGCCAGCTGCTGCGCCTCGATAAACGCCGACGGGTACTCGGGATTGGGTGCCCGAAAGCGAACGTTCGGAAAGAGGCCGTCGTGACTACGCTGGGACTCCACATAGTGCACGTCGAAACCTGCACTCTCGAGGGCCTCGCCGGCGTTTGTATCGCCAACACCGTGCAGATTGGTGAAGACGATCTTCGCGTCACGCTCGTCGCCTCGCAGCACCTTGGAGACCTCATCCAGATAGGCCTGATGTGAGCGCTGATCGAGGAAGTGGATGCGGCCACTCTCTACCGCGTCCTGCCACGACATCGTGTTGACCGTCTCGACCTGAGCGACCAGATCAACCATGCGCTCGTCGTCAGGTGGCACCTCTTGAGCGCCTTGTTCCGTGTAGAACTTGCCGCCCGTATCGTCGGGATGGTTGTGGGAGGCCGAAACGTTCAACCCACCCTGCGACTCCATCCACCGAATCAGGAACGACAGTTCTGGAGTTGCCAGGAAGCGGCCGCTGCCAGGCTCGAGCATGTGCACATCGACGCCGTTGGCGGCATAGATCGCGGCCGCCTGGCGGCTGAGGTCTTCAGAAGTCATCCCCAGCAGGGGATTCGCAACACCTTCAGGAAATACGCCACGCAGATCCGTAAAGATCCGAACATCCGCAGCGATCACGACGCTGAGTGCAGCATCCTTGCCGAAGCGGTCGCGCAGGAAGTGGATGTTTCCCTGCACCGAGGTACCCAGCGCCCAGGGATTCATGCGGTTGGGACCCACGCCGACCGGACCGCGACGCCCACCCGTCCCGAAGGGGAGAACCCTGTAGAACGAGTCCAACAATGTGTCCCAGGCGCCTGCTTCCAACATCGCTACCAGCAGGGGGCGATACGCAAGGAAGCGGTCCGAGTCGAGCCATTGCCGCAAGTGCCGTATTGCCGTCTCAGCATGCTCGGGGCGAGGAGCGAGTTCTGCCATCTGTGCAGCTGCCGCTTCCAGATCGTAGTCCATCGAGGTCCTCCTTTCCTGCCAGTGTCTGAGCACAGAACCTGAGGGTAAGGTCCTACGCGGCCTCGAAGAGTATCAGATCGAGTGCACAGGACTGACCTTGTGTCGCAGCGGGCCATTGGCTAGTTTGCACGCGATGCTATCTAGTCGCTCTCTACTGCCTCTTGCCGTGGCTCTGCTCATCGCGGGCCCTGCAATGGGTCAAGATGCTCCCCCGCCGGCTCACGACATCGAGTCCGCTGCCGCACTGCACATCTCGACCGAGGGCTTCCGAAACCTGGGAGACGCCATCAAGGGGGCCCTGCCCACAGGCATCACAGCTACCGGACTCAGCGGTGAGTTCGACTGCGGCGGCCTCGGCGACGATGACGACTCGGCCAGCACAGCGAGTCTCCACTACAGCAGTCAAGACATCGAGATCAACATCTCGGCTGACGAGGTCGTCGTGCAGCCAGCGGACGACCGCATCCTGATCTCGGTCGGTATGACCTTGTGGAGTAATCCAGCCGCCATCACCCTCGAAGGGAGCTGCCTCCTCGAGCTTGACGAGGTCTGCAATCTCTCGCTTCAGCCTACGCCCCTGAATGTCGACATCTCGATGCAACTGGCACTCAATGAAGGCGAGATCGAGGCCCAGGTCGAGAGCCTGACCTTCTCACACGGCAACTTCGGCAATCCAATTGAGACTGGCTGCCTGCTGGGCGATGTGCTCGACACGCTTCAGTCCTACAACGTCGACCTGATCGGGGAGATCCTCGGCGGAGTCATTGACGACCAGGCGGCTGAGCTAGAGACCCAGCTTCAAGATGCACTGAGCGGGCTGACAGGGGGGCTAGCCATCGAGCAGCAGCTGGAGCTCCTGAGTGCCCAGATCGACCTCAACCTGAGCCCCAACAGCCTGAGCCTGAACGACACCGGGCTCCAGATTGGCTTCAGAGCGAACATAAGCACACCTTCCTACGGGAGCTGCGTGCCCCACGAGGGTGCCTACCAACTCACCAGTCACGACATGCCTGCTCTCACTGGCCTGCTCGACGACAGCGCCTCCGAGTACCACGTCGCCATGCTCCTCAACGAGGACGTCGGCAACCAGCTCCTGTACGCAGCCTGGCAGGGGGGAGCCTTCTGTATCAACCTCGAAGAGCTCAGTGGCTTTGAACTCACCACGGACTATCTCTCGCTGGTAGAAGGAACTCTCGTCACTGAGCTCTGGCCCGATCCCCAGGTTCTGGACATCCGCATCGAGGCGGAACAAGCGCCGAGGCTCTCCTTCTTCGATGAACCGCACTTCGATGCCGATTTTGAGCTCAGTGTCTTCGGCGACGAGTTGGACCGGAAGACCCGCTTCTGGGCGCTCAACCTTCTGGCCAACGGAACCGTCGGCGTGGCCCTCGACCAGGGCAGCTTGAACATCGATGTCGGCTTCGACCTCGAGCAGGACCTGGGAATCAGTGTCTCGTACAATGAGTGGTTGCATCCAAGCCTGGCAAGCAGCTTTGGAGAGCTGCTGCCTGAACTCGCTGCGCAGGTGGTCAACATCGAGAGCCTGGCGCCCTCGTTTGCTCTGCCCTCCTTCTATGGGATCACCCTGACTGGCCTGCAGACACAGGCCATCGGTACCGACGAGGACTACCTCGCCCTCTATGGCTGGATCGACCCAACAGCGGCGAGCCCCATGGAGTTAGGCACGGTTGACCTCTCCGGAGTGGGCTGTGGCGACACGGCGGGCGGTGGGGATGTCGTGATCTCGGGCTGCGACGACGAGGCCAGCGGCTGCGCTGGCAGCGGCTGCGATGGCAGCGGCGAAGGCGGCTGCGGCGGATGCGACAGTGGCGGTGGCTCCTGCGCGGATGGAGGCTGCAGCGCTGCACGCCGAGTAAGCCCGAGCACCGTACTCCTGCTGCTCCTACCCTCTCTTGCTCTCACCCGCAGGCGACGCTAAGGGCCGAACCGACTACCTGTCGAGTGGCGCGCCAAGATCCAGGGCGCTGACCTGGTCCAGGGTGTAGCCCTGCAAGACAGACAACATCTCGATACGTATCCGATCCCAGATGGGAATCTGAGAACAGTGCTCAATGAGGATGCAGGTATCGTCACCGTCCGCCTGGCAGGGCACGATCTGCATGGGACCATCGACCGCCTCGACCAGATCTCGAAAAGTAATTGCGTTGCTCTCTCTGGCCAACGCATACCCACCATGCGGCCCGGGTTGCGAGCGCACCAGACCATGTGAGACCAGCTCACGCATCACCTTCGCTAGAAACGGTTGGGGCACGGCGATCGCCACCGCCAGGTCAGAGATTCTCACCCGCTCGTCTTCGCCACCGGCCAGGTGCGCCAGGGCCCTCATTGCGTAGTCGACCTTACGAGAGACGTGCATAAACGGCCGGCAGAATCAAGAACCGCTGAGACCGAGTCGCTGGCGCACAGCCATGCGGTCGGAGGCAAATTTGAGGGTTGCGAGGAGCTCGTCAAATAGCTCGGGATCGACCAGGCGGGGATACAAGAAGACCAGGGTCTCCACCTTGTCTCGCGAGAACGCGAACAACTCGATGAGCTCTGCGACCTGCTGCGAACTCACCTGCGCGTCACGCAGTTGATCGGTCAGCACCTGCATCTTGCCTTCCTTGAATGGAGCGTCCTCGATGGCCCGCTTGATTCCTCGGAGACGCGCGTCATCAACTGCGACCGGGTCGCTGTGGGCAGCTTCTGCCTCGGCAACTGCAGCCGCCTCTCGGGCTTGCTGAGCCTCCTCCTGGGCCCGCTCAACCTCAAGATCGGCCAGAGCTGCGCGCAGTCCATCACCCTCCAGCCACTGCCTCAGGCTCTGCTGCTGCTCGAGGATCGCAAGCTCAACGAGGGCATCTTCGAGGGAGCGACGAAGCTCGGAGAGTTCAGTGTGCCCAGGCACCGGACCGTCACCCTCATGTTGTGTGGCCAACACCAACTGAAGCGAACTGACTGTGTCCAGGGCCCGACGCAGGGCCTTCTGTGCTGGAGAGACGACTGTGGCCTCGTCGGTGTTCTCGATGACCAAGACTTCGTCGGCAGCGCTGGCCTCGTCCCCAGCAACACCGGCCTCGTTCTCTGTCGACAGATCGACAGCAGGCTCCTTACCCGGCTCAGGCTCGCCCGACGAGTCACCCGCTGGCTGCTCCGATTTCGGCGCCTGCTCTGTGGCAGCACCCTCCGCTTCGGCAGCGACGACCAAACCGGGCATCGCAACCAGAAACGACAGGCACAACAGAATCTCTCTGATCGTCACAGGACGACGGCGCTCCCCATCGCCGCTAGCACGTTCAACGCCAATCTTCATGTTCATCATCTACAGCACGCCCACCTTGTATTCAAGGTTCATTACGCGAACATAGGTCCGCTCGAGTTGCTCTGCCCGCGCCTGCCAACAATGCCGCTTCCGTACAGACGCACGACCAGCCCTTCCCATTCGGGCTCGATCTGCCGGGCTGGTCAGTAAGTGCAGCATCGCCGCGCCAAACGCTCGGTAGTCACCATCATCTACCACCAGCCCGCTGTGACCATGCTCGACCGTCTTTGCGGAGCCGGCACAGGCCACCACAGGCAATCCCATTGCCTGATAGTTGAGGAGCTTCACCGGAAATCCCCGACAGAGCCCGCGAGGCAGGGCGGCAACCTGAGCCCCCGCCAACGCCTCCCGCACCCGCTTGAAGTTCCTCGTCACGACCACCGAGAAAGCTGGCGCGCCAATGCCCAGGCGGCGAGCCTCTTCGATCAACTCGATGGGCTGAGAACCCGTCACCACCAGGAGACGCGCGGAAGGTAGCTGCTCGAAGACCTGACACATCCCCCGCAGCAGCACACTAAGCTCCTGATAGGCGTCAGGATTGCCGGTGTAGACAACAGTCGGCTGAGCTACCACACGGCCCGGATCTGCCTCAACCTGTGCGAACTGTTCCCAACGGACTGCGGGCGGAATCAGGTCAATCCGTGCTCGATCGACACCGAGCCCGATCAGGGCAGGGACGGCATCCTCACTCATCGCAATGCAGCGATCGGCCAGCCTCGGGATGCTGGCATCCAGAGCACGGGCTGCCAACCTCGCCAGTCGACGACTGCCGGCCCTCTCGAAGTAGAGGTGCAGTTCGTCAGCCATGAGGTTGTGCGCCTGATACAGCACGGGTATTCCGGTGAGTGCTCGCACCACATAAGCAGCGAGCGGAGCCTCGTAGTTGTGCGCGTGCATCAGGTCGATCTGTCCAGCCCGCACGAGCTTCAGCAGCGGCAGCACCAGCAACGCATCGAGAAGAGGCTTGTACCGATCCGGACCGGATCGGATTCGCGAATAGCCCGGCAATAGAGGGACGCGATGCACTGTCGCTCCACAAGGCGGAAGGTCCTCGCCGTGGCCGTAGGTCACCAGGTGAACCTGGTGGCCCCGGTCCACCAGGGCACGCGCCATGTCTGCAATCGCCACCTGTGTCCCCTGTGTCGTCGGGAAGGGGCAGGCAGCAACCATGCCGATGCGCAGAGGGGTCACAGGTAGCCCAGGCGGCGGAGGCGACGAGACAGTGATCCGGGCAATCCCCCTCCACCAGCTATCGGCGCAGATCTGCCAGTCGCACCACCAACGACGGACAGGACATCCTCCAGTCCGACCAGCTGAAGCCAGCTAGGTAGCAGCTCTTCGATCCGGCGAGTTGACCCGCCCGACTCCAGCCCTGGAGCCTGCAACAGGAAGACCCCATCACGTCGATGGCTACCTGGCATCCCGGCTCCCTTCGCACCCTCAAGTTCATGATCCGCGAGCGCTCGTAGCGGCGGATCCCCGATGTCACTGGGCAGAACGTTGTAGCTGTAACCATCCGGCTCATTCAGCTCCAGAAAGAGCTCAGGAGCACGTTCGGAGCATGGCCCCGGATACAGGGTCTCTCGGCGGTGCACAGCGCGCACGACGGCCTCCCCACACCCTGGCTCCTTCCAAGACCGCAACGCCTTCTCCACGGCAGCCAGCGCGTTCTCACGCTGCTCAGAGGTCATAGCAGCGGCGAGAAGAGGATTGAGGCGCACCGACGGCGCATAGTTCAGTTCTTCAGACCAGAACACCGAACGCGCCATGTCCACCTGGCCATAGCGCGCCGACCACTCAAGGCTCTCAAAGACTGACTGCGGCACGAATCGATAGGCTCGATCCAGCAAACCAGGCGGCGCCCATCTGGCGATGTTCTTCCGTGCCTGCCGAGCGAGACGCGAGGAAGAACGCTCCCTGAACTGCAGAAAGCCCCGCTGCTCGAGGAACGCCGATAGGTGCAGAACGCGACGAGACGAGCCACCAAAGCCGTGATCTGAGGCAACAATCACCGACTCCCAGGGGCCCGCATCAAGCAGTGCGCCAAGGGCTCGATCCAGCCGCTGATAGACCTTGAGCAGCACATCCGAGAAGCCTCGCGCAGCGAGGGCATCGTGGCGAGGAGATGCTGGGTCACAGAGATGCCAGAAGTGATGTGCTGCCGTATCCGACTCCCCGAAGAGAACGGCAAAGAAGTCATAGGGCTTACCCTCACGTAGCAACGCAAGAGCCATCTTTTCTTTGGCCTCGATACCCGCCAACAGCGACCGTAACGCCCGCTCTTGCCAGCCCCTCCTCTTCCGGAACTCGGGAAAGTCGCTGTAGTACAGCTCGCCGCCCACCGCACGACCGATACTCTGATACAGCGCTGGCGAGCTACAGGCCGACCGCGAGACTCGAGCCGCCACTGGTGAGTCGAAGCCAGAGACCTGCCCGCCACTCAAAGGCTGCGGAGGCCAGGTCGTTGGGAAGAGGAAGGTGCCGACACGATAGCCACGATTCGAGAGCAGCTTGGGGATCGTAGGAACAGCCCGGTGGCGAGCATCTATCAGGTGCAGGCGGCGACGACCGACATCGGGCCAGCAGAAGTCGAAGATGCCGTGTTCACCAGGCCCCGCACCGGTAAGAAAGGAGGACCAGGCGGGTAGAGTCATCGGTGGCAACGTCGAGCGTAGATGGCCCGACTGAGAACTCTTGAGGAGTCGACCGAGGACTGGAAGTTGCCCGCTCCGCGCCCAGGGGAAGAGCAACTGGGGACTCGCGCCATCCAACCCGACCACCAGCGTTCGAGCCATAGCTCTCCTCAGCGTGGGGCGCATCGACCGTCCGTCGCGTCCACGTATCCCAGCGCGCGCAGAGCAGCACAATCTTCTTTGCTGAAGGTCTCAGAAGCCCGAGTCCGTCGCTCAAGTTCTTCACTGCAGCCGGCTGCCTCGATGATGGCGAGATCGCCGCGCCACTTGTCGATGGCCCAACCCGCGGAGCTGTCCGACGCGAGATTCTTGAGTTCCCCCCCGTCCGTGCGCAAGAAGTACATCTCTTCACCCGGAGGCAGGGCGCCCACCCGGGTTGTGCGATCGTTGCGAATGTACTTCCAGTCCGGGCTTCGGATCGACGAGGACACCTCCCCCTCGAAGTCAGCCTGGGCAAGAGCCAGTCGATCCTTCGGCTGCCGCAGCGCGTACTCACGACGAAGCGAGAAGCCCTGCCAGCCCTTGCCGTGCGGCGCTCCAGCAAGATCTGCCAGCGTTGGCGCGACATCCAGGAGCCGTACCTGGTCGCGAATGCGACGACCGTCATCGGTGTCAGCGCGGGGATAGCGAATGACCAGGGGAACGCGGATCTGCTCGTCATACAGGCGAGTCCCATGCCAGAAGCCGCCGTGTTCCCCGAACTCCTCACCGTGGTCCGAGGTCACCACGATGGCGGTATTCTCGAGCAGGTCATGCTCCTTCATGTAGTCGATCAGTCGTCCGAATGCCTGGTCCCAGTACTGCACCTCACCGGCATAGAGTTCCCGCATCTTCTTGGCATCGGCGAGCCGAGGTCGTGGGTTCTCGATACGCGCGAAGCCCGTGTCATCACCGGGATGCGGGAAGTAGGGATCGTGCGGGTCCATGTAGTGAAGCATCAAGAACCAGCGCTCCCTGCCGTGCACCCGAAGCCACGAGATTCCCTCGTCAGTAACCTCATTGCCTTCCCTGTAGTAGCGCTCCACCCGCTTGTCCGAGACCACGTAGCGCTCCCAGAACAAGCGCAGCGCCGAGTACAGGCTGAGCGGAAAGGACGACTCCGTGCCGCGGAAAGGGTAGGCCGGCCGCAGGAAGCGAAAGGTGTCAAAGCCCTGGTCGAAGTTGAAAGACGCCGTGACGTTGATGTTGTTGGCGAGATTGCCCGTGGTGTAGCCGTGCCGCTGCAACACCTCTGCGATGGTCACAACAGAGTCGGGGAGGACATCTGCCTTACGGAAGGTCTGGTGGGTGCAAGGCACCATCGAGGTGAGCAGCGAAGCGAAAGAAGGGCGAGTCCAGCTGGCCTGAGCGACGGCCTCTTCGTACACCACCGCAGACTCGGCGAAGTCATCGAGTGCTGGACTGGCATTGGGTCCCGCACCATAAGCGCCCAAGGCATCACGTCGTAGCGTGTCGACCACAACCAGCAGTACGTTGGGCCGACGCTCCAGAGCCGGCGCGACCGGACGCGGGGCAACATCAGCCTGTGCCCGATTGTCCAACATATTTCCAAAGGCCATCATCAACGAGAACAGCAACACACCACCGTAGAGCGCACCGCTGCCCCGCACCGTGAGGATGAACGAGAAGAAGGTCTTCTTGAGGGCGTTGCGGGTGATGAAATAGAACACGAAGGCATAAGCGACGAAGCAGGCGATCAGAATCGCCACGGCCTCACTGCTCAAGGCGCTCTCATCAAACAGATCGCGGCGCAGGATGAAACGGGTAATAACAAAGCCCATCGAGCAGGACACGACGAGAAAGCTGATGGTCCAGGAGCGAGCAGGCTCAGGTATGTGGCCTGTGAACATTGCGTAGGTCCTGGCGATCACACCGAGCACCAACCCCATACTCAGGCCGGCGGCTCCATACAGAATCACCGCATAGACCATGCCCGAGTAGTCGTGGGTCCCGAATGCGGCGCTCAAGACCTTGAGCGACTCGGCCATCCCCACAAAAGCGCCACCGAGCAGGCCGGCCAGCGACGGGACAATGAAGGCTCCAAAAAGATCAGCACGACGACGACGTTCCGCGGCCTGAGCGAGTTCAGGGTCCACGGGGCGGGGCTCCGTGATCAGGTACTCGCTGCCTTCTCCGTGATCGCTCATCCAATATCCATATAGCCCAGCGACGAGAGCCGGTCGCTAAGGTCATCAGTAGATGGACGCACCGCGTCGCCAGCGGCGGACGGGATATGACGAGCATGGTGACGTTTGAGGCCCTGTCTCTCTCGAATTGGATGCTGCTCGACAAAGCCAGTCATCCAGCACTCCTCAAGGACCTGTCCATCCAAGCCCTCGGGGATGGACTCACCCAGGGCATAGAGAACGCTCGGACAGACATCCTCGATACACGCACCATCCACCTGAGCTGCGGCCTCAACGCCCTCGCCCAGGACCATCCACACTCCTTCCATCCGATGAAAACCGCTCGCTCGGTCCGAGTTATCCTTGAACCAATGTCCGGCGCCCAGCACCGGTCGACCGACACAGGAGTAACCCCGCGCACGAAACAGGACGTCAGGTGCCAGATGAACGTACGGACCCGAGTAGAGCTGCTCCCGGTCCCAGACCTCGTCAATGAGGCCCTCGCCATCGGCGGCGCGGAGCTGCAGAAGACCGTCCTTGATGCGCCGGCGTAGCTGCTCGTAGTCCGCTCTGCTGCAGCCTGCTTCGCCTGCCTTCCCCGGCTGTCGGACCAGAGTGACCCCCTGCTGGGGAACAGAGGCGAAAAAAGCCGCGCTCCGAGACCAGTCCACCGTCTCTGAGAGCGAGTCCTTGAAGCTCGAGCGCCGCGCACGGAGGCGGCCGCGAAGGCGGCTTTGCAAGCTGTCCGGAAGGGCACGGCGCACGGCATCACTGTCACCCACCTCCATCGCCTTATAGAAGGCCTCGGCGCGAAGGCGCGCGCGACGCCTGACCCGCAGCATCCCCAGCTCCTGTAGCCAGGTGTTCACCTCGAAAAAAGCCTCGGTGCCACCAAAACCGTGGTCGCTACACATCATGAGCGTGAGATCGCTGGGACGACGCTCCAACAATTCCTCTAGAACCGCGTCGAATGCAGAGTAGACCGCCTCGATACGCGGCTTGAGTTGTTCGGCGAAAGGGTGGCTGTCGAAACCGGACTCTCCAGTCACAATCTTCCAGAGCAGGTGTCCCAGGCGGTCGTGAAAAATGAAGGTGGGAAAGAAGAAGTCCCAGCGCTCGCGCTCGAAATAGTGCCAGAAGGCCGCAATCCGATCCTTCAGGCTTCGCTCGAGTTCGTCCATGAAGCCGAGCGCGCCACTGAGGAAGTCGACGTCGAAGCTGGGGATATCGATGTTGCTTCGATAACCGGGCACCTCAGCGCGCAGACGCTCTGCCTCACCCCTCGGCCAGGTTAGTTCGGCCGTCTCATCGGGCGCCATCATCCCGCAGACCATCACTCCCTCGATCCGTTCAGGCGGCCAGATGAGCGGGAAGTTGAGGATGCAAGATCGACGCCCGGACTCTGCCAGCACATCCCAGATCCGCGGTGCGCGTAGCGACCGCCCCGTGACCATCGCTCGGGATCGATCCTCGTGAAATGACTCGCGAAAATCGTAGACGCCGTGTCCGCCGGGGTTCATTCCCGTCACACAGGAACTCCAGGCAGGCGGGGTGGTCGGCGGGTTGGTAGAACGAAGGGACCCACTGGCGCCCTGTGACTTCCAGCGACAGTAGCCGGGCATCAGCCCTCGCTCAGCGAGGACGTCCAGCAAAGAGAACGTCGCGCCATCCAGACCCAGGAGGAGAACGCGTGGCTTGGTCAACTGGCCCATGATCCCCGGATCTTAGCCGGCATCCGGGTGAAGGGCAGCAGGGCTACCCCATCGACTGACAGGAGCTTCAGTCCTCGTAGTCGAAATCGTAGTCGGAGTCGTAGGAGGGCTTCTCCTTCTTGGCCCGCTTCTTCGGGAGGAAGCGATAGCTGATGTTCAGCGTGCTGTAGAAGGCAACCGAGACGTAAGTAGCGAGACGCTGCTGGTCCTGGGGATTGGTACCCGAAGCCCAGAACAATTCGAGACCGAGAAGATCTGCGCCGATAGCGAAGTTGTCGTTGAAGTAGTACTCGGCGCCAAGGGCGATCTTAAAACCCTGCGGGCTGAGGATCGCCTCATCGAACTTCTCGTAGTCCTCACCACAGGTGTCGGCGCTATTCCCCGCACAGAGGACATCACCGTAGTAGTCAACGCCATCCTCGCCATCGACGTACTCGTCAATGATTCCGATGTACTTGCTGAACGAAAATCGGATGAACGGTGCCGCCAGCGAGTGGCCACGATCCGCCAGAAATCCGCGAACACCCACCTCGATACCAATCTGAGTGGCTGTGCCCTGGTCGATCCGACTCTCCTCGTCATCATCCCCATCAAAGTCGAACAGGTAGTCGTTCTTATAGGTAGCGGCGTTGACGCCAAAACCCAGGTAGGGGGCGATACGGGAGGACGGTCCGAGGCCAAAGCCCACCTGGAAGTTCACACCTCCACGCTGAAAACGCCCCGCCGACCAGGCAACTCCCCCACTGGTGTAGTCGGGGAAGCGGGCTGCGGCTCCGTCGCCCCCCCCTACTCCGCTGGAGTTCGTCACTGACAGGTAGTCCCCCACCTTCCAGCTGGTGCTGACATCCACTGAGACGGCCTGCGCACTGCCCGCAAAAGCAGTCGAGAGAGTGAGGGCGAGCGAGAGAACAAGAATGCTACGAACAAGATGATTCATCTGGACGGGTCCTCCAAGGGGCCTGAGCTAAGTGCGCCGCGACTTCTATACACGCCCAGGCACCTGCCCGACAACAAGAGCTTGCCGAAGCGCTCGCAGTACAGTGAACACCCCTCGTCAAGGAGAAGGCGAAGGACAGCCTTCACCGAAGCGAACGAACCGCTCATCATCGGGGAAGTCCTTCAGGGCCCGAGCCAGCGCTTCGGTCAACTCGGCACGACGCTCGAGACTGCAAAGCGACAGCAGGAGGTCGAACCGATAGTCCGCATCATCGCCCCGCTCATCGACAGCCCGTCGATAGTGGGCGAGCGCCTCAGACTCCCGATCCTGACGAGTGAGGATGATACCCAGGAGGTGATGGAGGCTGGAGTCGTTGGTCGGGCCGACCATGGCGAGCCGACATGCCTGCTCCGCGGCAGCAAATGCACCGAGCTGCAAGAGATAGGCTGCGCTACCGGCCAGCGCGACCGGCTCGGGCTTCCCATGGGCAGAGACCGCCGTGAAGGCTCGGACAGCCTCCTGGGCGCGACCCAATCGGTGCAGGCCGAGCCCTCGGTAGTAGGAGTCCAGGCCCCCTCCCGCGACGGCAGCGCCTGCACGCGAGCTCGCGACGACCAACGCATCCCACCTGGCGAGACCAGCCAACTGTTCGAAGAGCAACCGGTGATAGCGTCCCACCGAAGAGGTTCGCTGCACGGCTCGAGTCAGGGAATCTGCCGCCGCTGCCGGGTCCCCAAGCTCAATGTGCAGGACCGCCAACTGATAGGCGACGTCCGCCTCTGGCGCGTCCTCTTCCAGACGCTGGAGTTCCGTCAATGCGGCCTCCGCATCGCCACTGGCCACCTGCACATAAGCGCTCGCTCTGCGTACCCGCGGGTCGCTCTGCAGTTCATCGGGGAGCCCACCAAGGAGCCGCCGAGCCGCAGAGACTCGGCGCTTGTCCAGGAGCAGGTTGACCAGGTTCAGGGCAACCCAACCGTCGGGCCTGAGGCGCAGGCTTCGGCGAAGAGCTGAACGAGCCTCCCACCAGCGATTCTCGGCCCTGGCTGCGATGCCGAGCAGATGCAAGGTGTTCGGATCACGCGGAGCCTCACGTAGCAAGCGCTTGATGTCAGCGCGAGCACCGAATGCATCACCCGCCCCGATTCGGAACCAGGCCTGAGCAAGGGAATCGTCAGCGCGCAGGGCAGCGCGCAAGGGCAGCATTTCGATTTCGTCAAGACCATCTACAGCAGCACGAGCCGGCGTCTCGGCCCGGACCGTCGCTGTGAGCAGCAAGAGCAAGACCACGACCGTCAGGGAGAGGACCAGAGGACAGCGCAGCACAGACAGGCGGTAAGGAAGAACCATGGTAGCGCCGAGAATAGCAGCACTGATCGCCCTTGAGCCCACTCGCGGGTGCATCGCCTGCGTGCTATTTTTTATTTATGCCGCTGCCAGTACTTCAGCATGACGAAAGCGACCTGAACGAAGGCCAGACGATCGCCGCACGAGTGCGGCGGTGGGACGACGGCGAGATGCCGGGTCCCTATACGATGGAGCTGTATCCAACAATGAGCTGCAACATCGACTGCGTGTTCTGCGATACGACCTATCGCAAGGGTAAGCAGAGCGGTGAGCTATCGGCAGATGACTACTGGAGGCTCCTGGACGAGGCGGCAGAGCTCGGTGTACGCAGGGTCTTCATACTCGGCGGCGGAGAACCCATGGTGCGGCGAGACGTCACCCCAGAGTTGATGCGACGCATCAAGGCAAGGGGGATGGAAGGGCACATCGCAACCAACGGAACGCTGTTCAATGACGCGATGATCGACCAGGTCATCGACACCTGCTGGGACGAACTGCACTTCTCGCTGGATGCGCCAGACCGCGCTACAAACGACTATCTACGTGGCAGCAAGGGCATCTTCGACAAGGTCAGTGAGGTGATGAGCCGCATCCACACTCGCAAGCACTTTCGCCACCAACGCGGGGTGCTCGACGCACCGAGGATGCTGGTCCACGCAGTCATCACCAACAAGAACTACCGCATGTTCTCGGACATGGTGCGCTTCGCACACGCCGTGGGCTGCTATCGCGTCAACTTCGACTACATCATCGCCTATCGCCCTGAGCAGCACGCCCTGAAGCTGAATGACGACGAGCGTTCCCAGGTCCCACAGCTGGCACGAGAAGCGATGGCTCTGGCTGAGCAGTTGGGCATCGAGACCACCCTCGAGCACTTCCTCCACGAAGGCACGCTGGATCGCGGCAAGATGGTGTTCCCCCAGGATGGGGCGAAGGATGTCGCTCACGCACCCTGCCTGAATCCCTGGTACTACCTGGTAGTGCAGCCTGACGGCAGCACCTCGCCCTGCTGTGTCATCACAGGCACGGGTAACAACGTCCGGGAAGGGCTGCCTACTGTATGGCAGAGCGGCGAAGGCAGCTATTTCGGAGACCTTCGCGCGAACATGGAGGCCAAAATGATGACCGACCTGTGTCGTAACTGCAGCCAGTCGATCATCGCCCGCAATGACTACATCCGCGAATACCTGCAGGACTAAGCGGCATGGCAATCAACCTGAACCTCGAGTTGACTGATCTGTGCAACATCCGCTGCAGGATGTGCGGACAGGCGGAACATCCCAAGGTCCACAAGCTGAACCCCAACTCCTTCATGGGCTGGGACACCTGGAAGCACAGCATCGATAGCCTGGCTGACGTCGAGGACGAGATCGACCTGTGCCCCCACTGGTTGGGCGAGCCCTGCCTGCATCCCGAGTTCGACCGCTTCATCCGCTACGCCTTCGACAGCAACGAGAGCAACCGACTGTTCCGTCACTTCAAGCTGCACACCAACGGCACACTCCTCGACGAGGAGCGAATCGACACGCTGCTCGACTGTGCCAACCGTGACACGATGGCCGACGACACCTTCCGCTTCGTTCACTTCTCGGTGGATGCCTTCACGCCGCAGGTCTACGCCGCCCTCAAGAAGTACGACCTCGGCCACAAGGTCTACAAGAACATCGTTCGACTGCTAGAGAAGCGGGAATCCCGCGGCCTCCAGTGGCCCTACGTGACCGTCGCATTCATCGTGATGCCAGAGAATCAGCACGAGGCCCTATGGTTCCAGCAGTACTGGACTCGGGTATTCCAGCGACTGGACCTCCCCTTCGAAGAGGTCTATGACTGGCCTCAGCGACTCGCTGACACGATGTATTTTCGCCGCCTGCACCAGGAAGACCAACCCGCCGCTGATGTGCTCCACCGCAATGTCCTCGACAAGCTCGGCATCCTCTCTCTGGATGCACCGGGCAGCTTTATCGAGGAGTCGTTCTAGATGAGCGGGGGAGCCAACGAACCCCGCCGCCCCTGCGCGGGGCTGTGGAACACACCGATGGTCTACGTCAACGGCGAGGTGACGACCTGCTGTCTCGACCAACACCTCGAAAACAGCCTGGGCAACATCAATGAACAGCCGTTCACTGAGATCTGGCACGGTCCGACCAACCACCGCTGGCGCGTCGCCCATGCCGAAGACCGATACGCCGAAAGTGGCCCATTTTGTGGGCGCTGCAACTGGCGCTCAGCGGGGGCAATGCCCCACGAGAAGGTGCTCGCCTATCTGAAGCGCACCGGTGAAGACAATGCAGCAGCCAGCTACCGAGAGCGCTGGGACATCGAGGACGAACAAGAATGAACGAAGCAGGGGGGGGCGGAGCGCCCAGCGGAGAACGCATTCTGGTGACTGGCGGTGCCGGGTTCATCGGTAGCGCTTTCGCCCGCAAGGTCATTGATGACAACGAGATCGTCGTGCTGGACACCTTCCAGCGTGACTCGCTGCAACACTGGCCGGGCCTGCGCGAGCATCGCAACATGACCATCGTAGAAGGTTCGGTACTCGAAGAGAGCCATGTCCAGCGAGCCATGGACGGCGCGACCATGGTGGTGCACGCCGCCGCCGTTGCAGGGGTCGATACCGTGATCGCGCAGCCCACCCGCACCATGCGAGTCAATATCATCGGCACCTGGAGGGTGCTGGAGGCTGCGGTCGCTGCAGGGAACATCCGGCGCTTCGTGGACTTTTCCACTTCCGAGGTCTTTGGCACCCACGCATTCAAGGTGAGCGAGGGGGATGTCACCAGCCTGGGAGCTGTAGGCGAAGCGCGCTGGACCTACGCGGTATCAAAGCTCGCCACGGAGCACATGGCCTACACCTATCATCGGGAATTCGATCTGCCGACCGTGGCTCTGCGCCCGTTCAATATCTATGGACCTCGCCAAGTGGGTGAGGGCGCCGTCCATCACTTCATCCGCCGCGCCATCGCCAGCGAACCCCTTCATATTCACAACGATGGAGCCCAGATCCGCTCTTGGTGCTTTATCGACGACATCGTCGAGGCTCTGTGCCGTTCGCTGGTCTTAGAGACGCCTATCGGTCAGTCTCTCAACATCGGCAATCCCCGCTCGACCATCACCATCTACAACCTGGCCCGAGAGGTAGTGAGAGTAGCTGAGAGCAGTTCTCCCATAGAATTCATCGAGTGGAACCACGCCGACGTTGAGCTGCGTATTCCCAACGTCGACAAAGCCCGTGCCACCCTCGGATTCACCGCATCCGTCGACCTCGAAGAGGGCCTTCGACGCACCATCCGCTGGTACCGCGAGCAGGGCGGCAGGGGGCACTGATGATTCGGCTGGCAAGGCCGCTCCTCGGCGAACTCGAAGCGAGAGCCCTCGCTGAGGTGCTCGACAGCGGCTGGCTGGTTCAAGGCCAACGAGTCAGGCACTTCGAAGAACTCCTGGTTGCCCGCATCGGGGTGCCCCATGTACTCGCCTGCTCGTCGGGCACCGCAGCCCTGCAGTTGGCTATCGCCGCTCTGAAGCTCCCCGCAGGAAGCCGCATCGCGGTACCCGCCTATACCTTCGCCGCCCCCCTGAATGCTGTGCTCCTGGCAGGCATGCAACCCATCCTGCTCGACGTGGACCCACACACCTACAACCTGGTACCAGAGGAGGTGCTCGAGTTACTCGACTCCCCCACCCCGCCAGCAGCGCTCATTGCTGTCCACCAGTTCGGCCTTCCCACCGAGCTGGGCGTCTTGGTTGATTCGGCTGAGAAGGCTGGCATGGCCATCATCGAGGACGCCGCCTGCGCCCTGGGTTCCACACTGAGAGTGCGCGGTAAAACCCTCGCCGCTGGCTCGGCAGGCACCATCGGCTGCTTCAGCTTTCACCCCCGCAAGGTGATCACCACGGCTGAAGGAGGCGCTGTCTCGACGTCGGACAAGGCCCTCTCTGATCGAGTCGCCCTGCTGCGTAATCACGGCATCGTCCGCGATAACGATGGCCTCAGCGGCTATCAGGAGCCTGGCTGGAACCTGCGGCTCTCAGAGCTGCACGGGGCCCTCGGCATCGTCCAGATGGGTCGACTCGATGGGATTCTTGCGGACCGAAGGCGTATTGCTGAGGCCTACCAGGAACGTCTGTCGCCGCTCCGCGAGTACGGTCTCGACCTGCCCGGAGTTCCCGAGGGAAGTTCGACGAACTGGCAGTCCTTCGTAGTCCGTGTCCCGGTCCGATCAGGCGCGCGCACCGTAATTTCGGCGCTGCGCGAGCAGGGCATCGAGACCACCGTCGGTGCCCAGGCCCTGCACCTGGAGCCCGCTTACCGCGACCTGCCCGGCTGTGGCGCCCCTCTGCCGGGTAGCGTCGAGTGCGCGCAGCGTGGCCTTGCGCTGCCGACTCCCCCATCCATGAGCGAGTCTCAGATCGACGAAGTGGTTGCAGCTCTGCAGCAGGCCCTGCGCTGAGGCCTTCCCTCACCCATGCTGGTAGAGTCACCTCGATGAAGCGCTTTTCTTCGCACGGCAGCGGTGAATTTGACCGCGCAGACTTCGTGGCAATTGGCGACGGCGTGATCTTCGAAGCCGGGGTGCTGGTCTTTCACCCCGAAAACATCCATCTCAACTCAAACATCTATGTAGGCCATCAGGCGATCCTGAAGGGCTACCACAAGAGCACGATGAAGATCGGCAAGGACGTGTGGATCGGCCAGCAGTGCTTCCTGCACTCAGCGGGCGGCCTTGAGATCGGAGATGGGGTCGGCATCGGCCCCGGCGTTCGCATCCTCACTTCCCTGCACGACGACCCCGGCACATCGCTCCCGATCATGGAGGGCGCGATTCGATTCGCCCCAGTCCACATCGGTGCGGGCTCTGACCTGGGCGCAGGAGCCATCGTTCTTCCTGGCGTACGCATAGGCCGAGGCGTGCAGATTGGTGCGGGAGCCGTCGTAAGCACCGACCTGCCCGACTTCGCCGTCG
This sequence comes from uncultured Rickettsiales bacterium, assembly GCA_964512375.1. Lineage (GTDB taxonomy): Bacteria > Myxococcota_A > UBA796 > UBA9615 > UBA9615 > UBA6601. The sequence continues at coordinate 20,580 of CAZEIY010000007.1, forward strand.
CCGCCGGTGTGCCCGCCCGGGTGCTACGAATGCGCGAGGTAGAGACACCGTGAGCGACAACGACATCATTGTGCGCTGTGAGAACCTGACCAAGCGCTACCGCGGCTCACTTCTTCGACGCTCGCATCTGGCCCTGGACGGCCTCAATCTTGAGGTGAAGCGCGGCGAGGTGGTCGGCTACATCGGCCCCAACGGTGCCGGCAAGACCACCACCATCAAGATCCTGATGGGATTGCACCGAGCTACCTCGGGCACCGCTGAAATCCTGGGCCAACCCGTCGGATCGGTGGCCAGCCGAGCTCGCATTGGCTATCTGCCAGAGAGACCCTACTTCTACAACTACCTCACTGCCGAAGAGTTCCTGCACTTCTACGGCTCCCTCTACGGAATGAATGCGGCATCACGACAGGCGAAGATCGACGAACTCCTTCCCCTGGTCAAGATTGACCATGCTCGCAAGCTACAGTTGCACAAATTCAGCAAGGGAATGCTGCAGCGGGTTGGCCTTGCCCAGGCGCTCATCAACAACCCTGACCTGGTCGTCCTCGACGAGCCGAGCTCAGGCCTTGACCCCATGGGGCGCATGCTCATCCGAGATGTGATCGCTGAGTTGAAGAACCGTGGCGTGACCATCTTGTTCTCATCCCACATTCTCTCCGACGTCGAAGACATCTGTGACCGAGTGGCCATTCTGGTCGGCGGCAAGCTGGTAAAGCTGGCAGCAGTGCGCGATCTGGTGCATCACAACGTGCGCGCCGTCGAGGTCACCCTGGAGCAATTTGGCGAGGACGACCTGGTGGCACTGTCCGAGCGAAAGCCGATCCTGCAGAGCGCCGAACGGGTGACCTTCTCGCTCGCCGATCACGATGAGGCGAACGCGGTAGTGACTGAGGCCCTCAGGAGGGGGCTTCAAGTGTCGAGCGTAGTGCCGCGTCGAGACTCCCTTGAGTCGTTGTTCATCGAGAAGTACACAGCGGAAACACCATCCGAGAGTCGGGGAGAGGGCCCATGATCAAGATCTGGGCCGTCACCCTCAACTCCTTCCGCGAGGCGATGCGGGACAAGATCCTCTACAGCCTGCTCTTCTTCGCAGTGCTCATGATCCTCGCCTCGGTGAGTGTCGCGCAGATGACCATCGGTGAGTACGAGAAGGTACTGCGCGACCTCGGTCTCACCGCTATCAGCGTCTTTGGTCTGCTCATCGCCATCTTCGTCGGCATCGGCCTGGTCAACAAAGAGATCGAGCGAAAGACCATCTACACAATCGTCAGCAAGCCAGTGCACCGCTGGCAGTTCCTGATCGGCAAGTTCCTGGGTCTATCCGCCACGCTCCTTGTGCAGGTCCTGAGCATGACTGCCGCCTTCGTCATCATCCTGGTCCTCGCCGAGGCGCAGCTCCATTCCTCGTTACTGGCGGCCCTGTGGCTTACCTACACAGAACTCCTCGTGGTCACTGCGACGGCGCTACTTTTCAGCAGCTTTAGCAGCCCGGTTCTGGCCTCGATGTTTACGATCGGCTTCACCCTGATCGGCAAGCTCAGCGCAGGGCTGGTCGAATTTTCAGAACATGGAGAAGCAAGCAGCGATGGCTTTCGCAGCTTCGCCCGGGTGCTCTATCACGTGGTCCCCGATCTACAGACCTTCAACGTTCGCACCGCAGCATCGTACGGAACAGAGGTCCCCTGGGAGTACATCGCTTACAGCACGGGGTACGCTCTTGCCTGGTCAGCAGCACTCCTGCTGCTCGCCTCCATCATCTTCCAATTCCGCGAGTTCAAGTAATGGCGAGCGTACGAACCATCGCTTGCTTCGTGGCTTTCTGCGTGCTGGTTGTCGTCGCACGGGTAGGGGCCACCGGCCTCGGTGAGTACCGGCGTGCGCAGGGTTTCGAAGACATCGGCCAACGGCACGAGGCAGCGGTTCACTATGGCCGCACCATCCACATGTACCTGCCCCTGTCACCACTTCCCAGCAAGGCGGCTACTCGACTAATCGCTCTCTCCGAAGCCGCTCAACGAGCCGGAGAGATTGACGAGGCACGGTTTTGCTACGAAGAACTCCGCAGCGGCTTTCTCGCGGTGCGCTCGTTCTACCAACCAGGCGCCGCCTTTATCGAGCGCGCTGAGCAAGCACTGGCCGGCATTATGCTCTCTGATCCAAGGGCCAGTTGGCCGGATCGGGCACTACCAGATTCCGATCGCGAAGCCATCATCCGCGGTGTGTTGCAAGAACGCGAGGACCCTTCACTCCCGTGGGTAGTCCTGATGGGGCTGGGCTATCTCCTGTGGTTGGGAGCGGCGGCCGCCGCGATCTGGCGAGGACTTCCTGCCGATGGAGACTCGCCCATCCACTGGGCACAGGTGCGCCGCTACGGCGCGCTCTCCCTGGCCGGCTACCTGCTCTGGATTCTGGGAGTAGCGCTGGCCTGACCCAGCAGCGTTGACCACCGTGACTATCCCTCTGCTCGACCTCAACCTTCAGCACCAAGGCCTCGCCGCAGAGATCGCAGCGGCTATGGATTCGGTCATCGAGAGTCAGCACTTCATCGGTGGTCAGCAGGTCTCCAGCTTCGAGGATGAAGTCGCTCTGTTGCTCGACGTACCCAGCGCTGTGGGCTGCGCCTCGGGTTCGGATGCCTTGCTGCTGGCCCTGTGGGCGCTGGGCATCGGTCCCGGCGACGAGGTCATCACCACCCCGTTCACGTTCTTCGCTACCGCAGGCGCAGTGTGCCGTCTTGGCGCCACTCCTGTGTTCGTGGACATCGAGCCGGCCAGCTTCAACATCGACCCGGAAGGCATCGAAGCAGCGATCACCGCGAGAACTCGAGCCATCATCCCGGTGCACCTCTTCGGCGTGCCCGCTGACATGGTTCGCATCGGAGCAGTCGCCAGGGGACGGAACATCTCGGTTATCGAGGACGCAGCCCAATCCATCGGCGCGACGCTACACGGACAGCAGACGGGAGCCATGGGGGACTTCGGCTGCTTCTCTTTCTTCCCGAGCAAGAATCTGGGCGCATGGGGCGACGGTGGGCTCGTCAGCGCGAGCAGCACAGAGTTGGGTGAACAGGTCCGCTGCCTGCGCAGTCACGGCAGCTATCCCCGCAAGTACTTTCACAGCACGGTCGGCTGCAATTCGCGCCTCGATGCCCTGCAGGCGGCAGTCCTGCGCGTCAAGCTACCCCGCCTGGGACGCTGGAACGAACTCCGGCGAGAGCATGTAGCCAGGTATCAACATCTCTGCGCAAAGGCAGGTATCGGCGACCAGGTGCGCTTCCAACAGGTCATCGAGGGGGCGGTCCCCGTATTCCACCAGTGCGTGGTCCGAGTACCGCGCCGTGACGACCTCAAGGCCCACCTTACGGAACGGGGCATTGGCTGCGCTATCTACTACCCGAAGCCGCTGCACCTGCAAGAATGCTTCAGCGAACTCGGCTACCACGAAGGGGACCTACCCAACGCCGAACAGGCTTGCGGCGAAGCCCTTGCACTGCCCATCTTCCCGGAATTGAGCGGCGAGCAGCAGGACGAAGTCATTGCCGTGATCTCTGATTTTCTCAGCAGCGGAGCCAGATAACCGTCGTGGAAGCAGCGAGTCATGGTGACCCCTGGCTGACGTTTCTGGTCGCCTCAGTTCTGCTCGGAGCGGTGACCGGCTCCTTCCTCAACGTCGTCAGCTTTCGCCTCCCCCTTGGCCGCAGCGTCGTCCGGCCCGCCTCAGCCTGTCCAACCTGCAAGAGTCCCGTACGACCCTGGCACAACATCCCGGTACTCAGCTGGCTGCTGCTTCGCGGTCGCTGCTACGACTGCGGAGCGCACTTCTCGGGCAGGTACCCCCTGGTGGAGGCCGCCTGCGCGGGACTCTGGATGCTGCTCTACCTGCACCATGTACCCAACCCCGAAGCGCTGCTCATCGGCCCACAGCCCCTTCTACCCGTCGTTCTATACGGCGGGTATTTCTCTGCGCTGTTGGCGATCAGCCTCATCGACGCAGACCACTTCATCGTGCCCGACGTCATCTCTCTGCCATTGATTCCACTGGGAATCACCGCGGTCGCGCTGCTCGACTCATTCGGCTTGAGCTCAGTGACCGCTCCTCAGGCCGTTCTGGGGGCCCTCTTAGGGGCAGTCAGCATGCTGAGTCTGGCCGCCACAGGTCGCCTGCTCATGGGACGAGAAGCCCTTGGCATGGGTGATGTGAAGCTGGTGGCTGCTATCGGCGCCTGGCAGGGCGCCCACCCCACCCTGCTTCTGTGCGTGTTCATTGCCTCCCTCATCGGTAGCGTCGTAGGCATCTCGTACATGGCAATCCATGGACGGCAGCGACATCTCAAGCTGCCCTTTGGCCCCTACCTGTGTGTCGGTGCCTTGTCTGCATGGCTCCTTGGCGAGGACATCATCAACGCAGTGCTTCGTCTCTGAACCCGACCACCACCCGCTCGAATCGGTAGAATAGCCAGCGTCACAAGCTGGGAGCCTCGATGCACGTACACGAGTTACTGATGGTCGCGGTCCAGGAGGGCGCAAGCGATCTGCACGTCTCCTCGGGAGAAGTCCCAGCCCTCCGAGTCTCCGGACGTATTCAGCGCTTCGAAGGGACCCCACTCAACGCCGACGAGATCAAGAGACTTCTCTACAGCGTCATGACAGAGCGCCAGCGCGCTCACTTCGAGGAGAACCTCGAGGCGGACTTCTCCATCGGTATCAAGGGGCTGGCGAGATTTCGAGTCAACATCTTCCAGCAGAGCCGCGGCATGGGAGCCGTGTTCCGCACCATCCCAGAGTCGATCCTTACCCTCGAAGAACTTGCGATGCCCGAGGTGATCAAAGAGATCGCGGACTACCATCAGGGGCTCGTGCTGGTCACCGGACCCACGGGTTCAGGCAAGTCCACCACCCTCGCGGCCATGGTCGATCACATCAACCGCACCCGAGAGCAGCACATCCTCACCATCGAAGACCCGGTGGAATTCATCCATCAGCCCAATCGCTGCATCATCAACCAACGAGAACTAGGCCAACACACATGGTCCTTCGATGCTGCCCTGCGCGCCGCAATGCGCGAGGACCCCGACGTGATCCTGGTCGGCGAGATGCGCGATCTTGAGACCATCAAGCTGGCACTGACCGCTGCCGAGACCGGGCACCTCGTGTTCGCCACGCTGCATACCCGTGGTGCCATCGAGACCGTCAATCGAATTATCGACGTGTTCCCGGCAGGGGCGCAGGCTCAGATCCGTACCCAGCTCGCCGGCGCTCTCCGCGCCGTAATCAGCCAGACGCTCCTGCCACGCAAGAAGGGAGGGGGACGAGTCTGTGCCTCGGAGATCATGGTGGTCTCGTATGCGTTCAGGAACCTGATTCGTGAGAACAAGGTCTTCCAGATCCCCTCGCTCATGCAGAGCGCGCGCGCCAGCGGCAACCGAACGCTGGCCACCCACCTGGCCGAGTTGGTTGCTGCCAACCGAATCAGCCAGGCCACCGCAGACGCAGTGACTGGCGACAGCGAGCTCGGAATAAGCTGAGCGCGAGCAGTGTCGATGAGACTCATGGTCAACGGAGAGCTACACGAGGCCCGGGAGGGCTGCTCCCTTGAGGAGTTGCTCGTCGAGCTACAAGTACCCGCCCGCAAAGGGGTGGCCGTAGCTGTAAACCTCCAGGTCGTGCCCCAGTCCAAGCGTGCCGATGCGCAACTGCACGAAGGGGACCGGGTAGACGTGGTCACCGCCGTTGGCGGAGGCTGAGGAGCAGCGCAAGTCGTTGTACTCCCAAGCAAGGCGGGCTACTCTTCGCCACCCAACGCGGCATGCCACGGTCGGCAGCCCAGGAGAAGCAGCCATGACGTACCTGGTCGGCAAGCACGAGTTCAACTCCCGTCTGATTGTCGGTACAGGCAAGTACCCCGACTTCCCCACCATGAAGACGGCGCTCGACCTCACCGGCGCCGAGCTCATCACTGTGGCCCTGCGCCGGATCAATCTGGAGGCACCGGCTGGAGAGGGCCTGCTCGACTTCATTGACCGCGAACGCTACCGGTTGCTGCCAAACACCGCCGGATGCTTCACCGCAGAGGACGCCATTCTCACTGCGCGGCTCGCAAGGGAGGCGCTCGAGACCGATCTGGTCAAGCTTGAGGTGATTGGCGACCCCAAGACACTCTTCCCGGACAATGAGGCCACCCTGCTCGCCGCCAAGACCCTCCTCGAAGATGGCTTCACCGTCATGCCCTACGTGAGCGACGACCCCATCGCATGCCGCAAGCTCGCCGACATGGGCTGCGCCTGCGTCATGCCTCTGGCCGCCCCTATCGGCTCCGGCCAGGGCATCCGCAATCCCACAAATATCCGCATCATCCTCGAGACCGTAGAGGTCCCGGTGATCGTCGACGCAGGGGTAGGTACTGCCTCCGATGCATCGCTCGCCATGGAGCTCGGCTGCACGGCGGTGCTGA
>CAZEIY010000008.1:0-3822 GCA_964512375.1 uncultured Rickettsiales bacterium
AACGACGCCGATGGTTGGATAGACCTCGATGACCCGGGCTGTGGCGGCAGCATTCACGACAACGATGAGGGTGGCCTATTCAGCCACCTGGAGTGCAATGACGGGGCTGACAATGACGCCGATGGGACGGTCGATTCACTCGATCCTGAGTGCGCTACGGCAGATGCAGAGACCGAGGCGAGAGATTCTTGCAACGACCTCGCCGACAATGACGGTGATGGCTGGATTGATAGTGAAGACCCTGACTGCCTGACCCTGGCCCGCGAGGCTGGCTTTGATGCCAACGTGCAATGCAATGATGGCATCAACAACGATGTTGATAGCTTGATTGACGCTGAGGACCCCCAGTGCGTTGATGGCTTTGACAACCACGAGGCGGCGGCCGGTCCCGATGACTGTGTTGACGGAGCAGACAACGACGGTGACGGCTGGATTGACCAGGACGATCCCGACTGTTGGAACTCTCCCTTTGATGAGATCGGCTATGGCACGACTGAGTGCAACGACAACATCAATAACGACACCGACTTCGTTATCGACAGTCTCGATTCGAACGATTGCATCAATGGGCTGGATGACAGCGAGGCCACCGACAATTGCAGCGACAACATCGACAACGACGGCGACGGCTGGATGGACTCAGCCGATCCTGACTGCTTCAGTGGCATCACTGAGCTTGGTTATGGGACGACCGAATGCAATGACGGCCAAGACAACGATGGGGACGTTCCGCCGGCACCTGATGGAAACGATCAGGAGTGTGAATCGGCCACCGACAACTCTGAGCTGAGCGCTGCCCCTGATGACTGTGGTGACGGAGCCGATAACGACGGTGACGGCTGGATCGATGGAGACGACCCGGACTGTCTGCTGCCTCTCTACGATGAGATCGGCCTCATCTCGGCTGTTGAGTGCAACGATGGGGTCGATAACGATAGCGACGGTGACGTCGATACTCTCGATCCTCAGTGCGCTGGCGCGGATGATGATCAGGAAGCTGCCGAGTGTCTGGATACGGTGGACAACGACGGTGACGGCTGGATTGATCTCGATGATCCTGGCTGTATCGGGGACTCGGCTCATGACACGGAGGGCGGCTTTGGTAGTGGTCCTTGCAGCGACGGGATCGATAACGATGCAGACGGTCAGCCTGATAGTCTGGACCCGCAGTGTCTGACCGCGTTTTCAGCATCCGAATAGTCGCTCTCCTCTCCCTGATCGCCTCGTTACTTCTGGCCGCGCCTCTCCTCGCCGAACCAACGCTGCATGGTGGTTCTTCACTGGAAGAGCAACTAGACACAGTGCTTGCTGAGTACAACGAGAAGGCCCACTTTGCGCTGCCGACGCTCAGCGTCGCGCGCCTTCGGCGGCTGGCAAGTGGCAAGGTTGTAAGGATTCGTGAGCAGGTCAACACAGACGATGGGCCCCAGCGCATCACCGGCCTGCTCCTGTGCGATGCCCGGAGAGATGACCTGTGGGTTGCTCTCCGCGACCCACACCTGACCTCACTTCCTGAGCTGACTGAGGTTCGCATCAGTGACGATGGAGTCTGGCCGACCAACTGGTACCAGTTCTTCCATATGCCTGGTCCCTTTGCTGATCGTCACTGGGTGATAGCTGTGAATGACAACATTGCCATGGCGAAGAACAGCGCTGGTCGCCTCTGGGAGCACCACTGGGATCTGCAGTCGGGAGGACTTGAGTTGGGCACCAGGGTGGTGGCCGAGGGGCGTATTCCCAGGGTTACTCCTGAGATGGCAACCAGGGCAGTCTATCCGTCCACTAACGAGGGTGCGTGGTTGCTCATATCGCTCGGCGAGGGCCGCACGCTGCTGGGCTACACAGTTCGTGTTTCGGTGGGCGGACGCATCCCTGATCGGATGGTGGAGAGCTATTCGATGTTCACCCTGGCGCGCTTGCTACGCGGCGTCGAGGAACGGGCTTCGGTAGCAGCCGAGCACTACGATGCGGCACACCCGAGGATTCGCGGAGGCGGGGGCGAGCCGCTGCGTTGATCTTCGGCTATCTTCCTGCGCTGCGCTGCGGCAGAATGCGGCCGCTGCGCTGAATCCTGGAGATGAGACTGTGACTTCACCGACTTCGACGTTCTGGCCCCGAACCCACACCGCCGGAGTGCTGCGAGCAAGCGACGGAGGCAGCATCGTTGTCCTCAATGGCTGGGTGAACACCCGCCGTGATCTCGGTGGTCTGATCTTCGTCGACGTTCGAGACCGATACGGTGTCACTCAGGTGCTCTTCGATCCAGATCTGGTCGATGACCAATGTTTCGAGACGGCGCGTTCCCTGCGTTCTGAGTTCGTCATTGCTGTTCGCGGCGAGGTGCGGGTGCGTGCGGATGGTCAGCGCAATGACCGGATCCCGACCGGAGCGATCGAGTTGATTGCCCAGGACCTTCAGCTTCTGACCCGCAGCAAGCCGCTGCCGATCGTCCTCGACGGCAAGGCAGAGGCGGGCGAGGAGCTGCGCTTGAAGTACCGCTACCTGGACCTGCGTCGGGCCAGCCTTCAGCGCAATCTGCGCCTTCGACACGATGTCTGTATGGACACCCGTAACTACTTCAATGACCACGAGTTCATCGAGGTGGAGACGCCGGTGCTTACCAAGTCCACTCCTGAGGGTGCGCGCGACTACCTGGTTCCTTCGCGCGTGCATCCGGGCAGCTTTTTCGCTCTGCCCCAGAGCCCGCAACTGTTTAAACAGATCCTCATGGTTTCCGGCTATGACCGGTACCTGCAGATCGTTCGCTGCTTCCGAGACGAGGACTTGCGCGCTGACCGCCAGCCCGAGTTCACCCAGGTCGACCTCGAGATGTCTTTTTGCACGAAAGAAGTGTTGTTCCCCATTCTTGAGGTCTGGATCGCTCAACTTTGGAAGAAGCATCTGGGCGTCGAACTGCAGCTACCGATCTCGAAGATGAGCTACGAGCAGGCTATGGAGAACTTCGGCGTTGATCGTCCCGATCTACGCTTCGATCTCAAGCTGGCGACTGTCTCTGATCTACTCGAGGGCACCGATGCGGCGCCGCTGGCTTCGGCTCTGGCTCTCGAAGACGGCACGATCAAGGCCATGTATGTGGCTGGTGATCCCAGCTGTATGAGCCGCAAGAACCTCGACGCCCACACCGCCCTTGTTCGTGACTTTGGCCTGGGTGGATTGCTCTGGGGCAAGGTCACAGACCAGGGGGCAAGTGGCGCCGCCGGCAAGTTCCTGAGTGAAGAGCAGCGCCAGGCGATTCTCTCTCGACTCGCTGAGCGCAACGGCTTCGATCCGGCCTCCCCCGGTATCTTGATGCTATGCGCTGGTCGCGAGTCCAGGGTCAACGACGCGATGAGTCGCCTGCGCTTGCAGGTAGCCCAGGATCTTGAGTTGATTCCCGAAGGAGTCTTCGCGTTTACCTGGGTCACCGACTTTCCCGCCTTCGAGTGGAGTGAGACCGATGAGCGCTGGACGGCGATGCATCACCCCTTCACCTCGCCAATTGCCAGTGACATTCCGCTTCTGGCCACAGATCCCGGCGCAGTGATGTCTGATGCGTACGACATGGTGTGTAATGGCTACGAGATCGGGGGCGGCAGTATCCGAATCCACGATCCTGATGTGCAGAGTCAGGTGTTTCGGACGCTGGGCATCGGAGAGGAAGAGGCTCGCCAGAAGTTTGGATTCCTTCTTGATGCGCTGTCGTTTGGAACGCCTCCGCATGGTGGAATCGCCTTCGGACTGGATCGTCTGGTGATGCTACTGGCAGGTACCGATGCTATCCGCGACGTGATCGCCTTCCCCAAGACCCAGAAGGCGACCGAT
>CAZEIY010000008.1:3832-21672 GCA_964512375.1 uncultured Rickettsiales bacterium
AAGGCGTCGTGTCTCATGACGCAGGCTCCCAGTCTGGTGGACGAGGGACAGCTCGAGGAGCTCTACCTGGCGAGCACTGCGCCGCCGCGAGAGGACTGAATCGCATGCCGATGGTCAGTATCTGTCCGGCCTGTAGAAAGGCCGTGCCGACGGTCGACACGCTGCGGCCGAGCACCTTTCCGTTCTGCAATGAGCGCTGCCGGATGGTCGATCTCGACAAGTGGTTTGCTGGTGACTATGTGCTCGCCGAGCCGATTGGCCCAGACAATTACGAGGCGATCGCTGAGGTCCTCGCGGAGCGCCAGGGCGAGAGTTGACTGCGGCGTCCAACCTTCACCCCTCGGTAGGACCGAGAATCATGAGACGTGGGCTAGGGTCGTTCGATAGACAGGTGTCTACGCTTGCCCTTGCGTTCGATGGCCAGCGGGATGAAGTCTCGTTTCGCTGACCGCACGACCTCGAGCACCTCAGACGGGCTGTCGACGACCTTCCGGTCTACCTCAAGGAGTACATCATCGACCTTCAGGCCGGCCTCCGAGCCGGGTGAACCGGGGGAAACACCAGCAACGATGACCCCGACTGCCTTGCTCTTGCGACCCAGGCGCCGGTTCTCCCCGCGGTCAGCGTTCTTGAGGGTCAGGCCGAGTTCGCGTTCTAAGAAGGAGTCATTGCGTTTCGTCTCGGTCTCTTTGCTTCGTGGTGCGAAGGCTCGACGGTCTTCGGGTGCGGGACGCTCGGCGAGGGTGACCTGCAGGGTTAACTCTTCGCGTTCGCTTCCGGTTGCTCTCAAGACCAGGCAGGGCAGCCCCTTGCCGATGGGTGCTGCGGCGACCACGCTGAGCAGATCCTTGGTGTTGTGAATGCTCTTGTTGTCCAGGGATAGGATCACGTCACCGTCTTGGAGCCCAGCTTTGGCAGCCGGCGTTTCAGGAAGGACAGCCTCGATCCAGGCGCCGACCTCGAATCCTTCTTCGCGCTGCTCACTGGTGAAGTCTCTGGGCTGTACCCCCAGCCATCCGCGTCGAACTCGGCCGTCGGCGATCAACTGGTCCGCGATGTTGCGTGCCATGTTGATTGGGATTGAGAAGCCGATGCCGCCGCCACCTCCGGCGATGATTGCCGTGTTGATTCCTATGACGCGGCCGCGAATGTCGACAAGCGGTCCGCCCGAGTTGCCTGGGTTGATAGGGGTGTCAACCTGTAGGAAGTCCTGGTAGGCGAGGTTCTCGAATCCCGGTGCTGCCATGCCGGGTCCGGCAATCCCTACGTTGCTGCGTCCCTTAGCTGACACGTGCCCGACGGTGAACGAGTTCTGGAAGCCCATAGGCGAGCCGACTGCGATGGCGAACTGTCCGACCTGTACGGTGTCCGAGTCACCGAGTGAGGCGGCCTCCAGGTTCGTGGGTGGCCTGGTCATCCGGATCACCGCGACATCGCTCTCTACATCTGCGCCGACGAGGATGGCCTCATAGCGCCGACCATCCGAGAGGAGGACATCGATCTCGCTGGCGCCCTGCACCACGTGATTGTTGGTGAACACAGTGCCCTTGTCGTCGATGAGAAATCCGCTGCCGGTACCAGAGGAGGGGTCGATGAAGGGAGGTAGATCAGGGAGCAGTTCTTGTAGGGCCTCGAGCTGTTCGCCGGCTCCTTGGCCCCTTACTTCGACCATGACGACGCTTGGCCGGATGCGCTCGGCAACATCGACAAAGACGGCTTCGAGAGCCTCAACAAGACCTCGCGCTTCGTCTATTTCGGTGGTGTCTTGAGCTGGAACAGCACAGGGCCAGAGGAGCCCGGTAACAGCGACCAGTAGTCCCATTCGATGGATTCGCGATGCTGCTCTCAAACTACTCTCCTGTTTGGGAAGGGGCCGCTCACTTCGTGGCCGGCTGGTATCATCGCGCAAACATCCCCTGCCGTCTCATGAGCATGCGTATTCTTCTGGTCGAGGACGACCGCTACTTCTTAGGAATCTTGAGTGACTACCTCAGCCACGTTGGCTTCGAGGTGCTCGCCGCTGCGGACGGTCTTGCCGGTCTGGAGTTGGCCCAGAACGAGCAGGTAGATCTGGTGCTAACCGACGTGCTGATGCCCCGTCTGAGCGGCCTGGAGTTGGCAGCCAGGCTGAAAGAGCTTGGGACAGACGAGGCTCCGCCCGTGTTGCTCATGTCGGCGGTCTATCAGGACGAGGCGGATATTCAGAGCAACCTGCGACAGTGCGGTGCGGATGACTATCTCATCAAGCCCTTTACCATGGAGGAGCTATATCGAAAGCTGGGTGAACACCTTGCCCTTGCTCGCCCTTCTCCTCTGGGCGAGGGACGCGGTGGTGCGGGCGACACTCTGGTGCTCGTTCCCGGTTGGGAAGGTGACATCGAGTTGCCGTCGTCCGGTGAGATTGAGCCGGGCTTCCTCGGTGAATTCATGTTGCAGTTGCTCAGTGCCAGCCACACGGGTGTGCTTGAGATGGTGGACGGCAGTCGTTGGAAGAACATCGTCTTCCTGAATGGCTATCCGATGTGGTCCGACGGCGGCGGCACCCACAACCGCATGGGCACGATGTTGCTGGAGGAAGGCACCATCGACGGCGACCAGTTCAAGGCCGTCGTGCAGTTCATGCGAGAGCATGAGGTCGACTTCGGCTCTGCGCTCACCGACACGGGAGTCTTCTCACCTACCGAGTTGTATCGCCAACTTCGCAGGCTAACCAATCGCCGTGTGGTATCCGCCCACTCCTGGGCAGTCGGCCAGTGGACGCTGAGTTCGACTTTCCCGAGGCAAGCCAGCTGCTTCGAGGTGCAGCCGCTGCTGGCGGTGTGGCGTGGCATCACGGATCACGGTGATAGTGGCGCCAGGGCTGAGTTGATCGCTGAGTACGAAGAGATGTACGTCATTCCCACTGATAGCTACCAGGCCGCCTGGACCGTCCTCCGGGTAGAGGAAGCCTTCGAGGCCTTGGGTTCCTTTGTAAACGGAATGCGTCGGGTAGCTGATCTGCGAGAGCTCGAGGTGCTCTCGGACGATGAACTCTCCTCCGCCCTCTGGCTGATGTTTAAGGCGGGCATGGTGGGCTTTGCGGCACGCCCCGCCCAGTCGGGTCGTCTCTCCTCTTCGGCGGATGGAGAGGTCGGGCTTACGACGCGGGTGGTGCCGGCGGTCTCTTCTCCGCTCTCCGATCTGGCGGAGAAGATCATTGATGACTATCTGCACCTGTGGCAGTCGGATTTCTTCACGATTTTTGGGGTGACTCGCGATTCCACTGAGGAGCAGGTCGCTGAGGCCCTGGCGGACTCGCCCGTGTCCTGGAGCGAGTCTGACCTGGGTGAAAGTCTTCCTGGAGATATTCGTGTGAAGGCGAGAACCTTGCTGAGTTGGATTGATGAGGGGCGGGCCACGCTCGCTTCGACTGAGCAGCGTGCCGCTTATAGCAACCGCCTCGAAGTGGGTGCCACTGGCGTGTATCGAACGGTGAGCGAGCCCGGCCGCACTGAGGCTGCGATGTTCTTTGAAGAGGGTAAGAGCTATGTTCGTCTTCACGACTACGTTGCCGCCGAGAGAGCCTTCGCGAGTGCGGTTTCGTCGGACCCTCAGACGCCTGAATACCAGGCGTACTGTGCGTGGGCAGGGTATCGACGAGCGGGCGGCTCCAGTGATGCGGTCGATCAGGCGAGGGTCATGCTGGCGAGGGCACTGAAAGCCGACACGCACCAGCCCATGGCGCACTACTTCATGGGGTTGATTCATCGCGATCAAAAGGAGTTCCCTGCTGCACTCGCGTCGCTCCAACAAGCTGTCCGAATCAATCCTGGATTTGAGCCAGCGCGCAGGGCGATGCAGCAGGTTGCAGAATTGGCTCGGCTCTGATCAGCGTCGAGGCCGCTGGTCACAGGCACCCTTGGGGCGGTAGTCTCGCCCATAGACTCGTTGCAAGGAGCGGGTGAATGCAAGAAGACAGCGGAGACGACGACGTGAAGGAGCCCGGTGATGACTCTGGTCCGGAAGGGAGCAGTAGTCCTTCAGGGGTGGATTTCTCATCGCTCAGGTTTGGTGGAGAAGCGTCTGACGCCGCTCGCTCTGGGACATCTCACTCAAGTAGCGGTGGAACTCGCGAGACTCTGAGCGGCATCCCAGTGGTTGCCGCTGAGGTGCAGGTTGCGCGGGGGAGCACTCCCAGTGTGACGCCTTTCGGCGGAGAAGAGGGCGAGTCCGAACAGGCGGTGGGGACCGAGGCTGACGCCATTCTTGAGCAACTGCGTAGCTCCCTTGACGAGGACACGGCCAGCGGCCGCCGCCGGAGGGTCTCGGCACCTCGGGCTGGAGCCTCAGAGCGCGACTGGTCGATCACCGAAGAATCAGCCCAGGAGGCTGCCGAGGCGGAGGATGCCGGTCCGTCGATCAGTCTCGATCCGGGGGGCCCGCCAGTGGGTCCGTGGGTCGAGATCACGGACGAAGAGTGGGCGCGTCTTACGACGAACGACAAGGAGAGGACTGAGCAGCTGGCTCGGGAGATGCAAGCGATGGAGTCGGCCGAGCACTGGTTTGCCTGGTTTGATCTCACCCCGGAGAGTCCGGCGTCGGCCCTCAAGAAGGCGTACTTTAAGATGGCCCGCCGCTACCACCCGGACGCGCTCACCGACGAGCCTGCAGTCTACTCGAGGGTAGCGACATCTCTCTTTGCCAAGGTGTCCGAGGCCTATGAGGTGCTCTCGGATGATGAGGCACGCGAGAAGTACATCAACAAGCAGATCCTGGGTCTGAAAGACGAAGATGATCTCGCTATGGAGCAGGTGCAGCAGGTGCTGGCGGCTGAGGCAGCGTTCAAGGCGGGTATGACGGTACTCAATAATGGCAAGGTCACCGAGGCGTTACAGCACTTCAAGAAGGCCGTTGATGGCTATCCCGATGAGGCGGAATACGTTGCGTACTACGGATACACCCTCTTTCGAGCCAACCAGAACGCTAATGCCTCTCGAGCTGCTGAGGGTATGGAGTTGATCCGAAAGGCGACCGAGCTCAAGGAAATGGCTCCCAAGCCCTACCACCTGCTGGGTAAGGCGTATCTGATGGCTGGCGATCCCAAGGCTGCTCGCAAGTGGCTGCGCAAGTCGCTCAAGCTGCAGCCGGAGAACCCCGAGGCCGTGCGCGACTACCGTCGGTCTGAGGCAATGAGCAGGGGTGAGGTGAGTGTTCCGGCGGCCGCCTCAGCGGATGAGTCGAAAGAGAAGGGTGGTATCACCGGTTTCTTTGGCCGTTTTCGCAAAGACAAGAAGAAGGCGAAGCCAACGCCCGGCAAGAACGCGACTTCGCTCGATGACTTCGACTTCAGTCAGTTCGATGATTGAGGGAGCAGCGAGCAGTGGCGCTGCGCTATTGTAGGGGCCGGTGATGAAGAAGCGCGCTTTTGTTGTTGGTCTCTGTGGTGCTGTGCTTGTGGCCCTGGCGATCCTCGTGCCGCGGTCTGCGCAGGCACAGATCATCCCCAAATCCGTAGAGATTGATGCCTATGGGTCGTTCTACAGCTTCGTGGCTCGCGGCGGCTTCAGCCAGGACGAGACGGTCAAGCTGGAGAACTTTCAGGATGGGCTGATGCTGGGCGGGCGTTTCGGGGTCAACTTCACCGAGGTCATTGGCTTTGAGACCACGCTCGGAATCCTACAGGGTACCACCGACGATACGCTGCGACGTGCCTGGTACTTCAACCTACACGTAGATGCGATCATCCATCTTCCTTTTCCGTATGTGGTGCCGTACTTCGTGGTCGGGGCGGGTTTTCAGCAGTACAACATCCGCCCTGAGTACGCTCGAGGGGTCGGTCCGTCCGACTTCTCTGACGGTGTGTACTACCGCGACCCGTATCCAGATGAGTCTCGAGCTACCAGCCAGTACCTCACCTATCGTTCTGCAGATGGCGACTTCCTCATTGATGCTGGTGGTGGTGCGAAGTTTCTTATCTACGAGAAGCTCGAGACCAGCGCTGGGTTCGCGGTGGGTGCTCGGCTGGACATCCGCTGGAAGCTCTCCGTCGGACCGAGCACTCCAGAGGATGGCGTCCCAACGCTCGCAGTCACCACGGATTCGAACGGCGATCCCGTGGTCGAGGAGTACCGCGGCGTCTTCAATCACCTCGAGCTTGGCGGCGGAGTGTTCTTCCTGTTCGGCGGTGGGATCGGTCCCGATCGCGACAAAGATGGCATCCCCAATCGCAAAGATGAGTGCCCCGATGAGCCTGAGGACAAGGATGACTTCGAGGATGAAGATGGCTGTCCCGACACAGACAATGACAAGGATGGCATCGTTGATAGCGATGATGACTGTCCTCTCGAGGCAGAGGACAAGGACACCTGGGAGGACTCAGATGGCTGCCCCGACATCGACAACGACAGTGATGGCTTCTTTGATTCCGATGATGACTGTCCACTAGATGCCGAAGATAAGGACGGCTTCGAGGATCGAGATGGTTGCCCTGAGCTCGATAATGATGGAGACGGCTTCCTCGACGCGGATGACCGCTGCCCGACCGCGGCCGAGGTCTTTAACTCGTATATCGACTCCGACGGTTGCCCCGATGAGGTGCCGAGCGATTTGATCGAGTTTGCCGGCGCGATCCCTGCGATCCAGTTCCAGGCTGGCAGTGCGCGGCTGAAGCGAACAGCTCTCCCCATACTGAACAAGGCGGCTAGGGCTCTACGCAAGTACCCGGACCTCCATGTTGAGATCGCCGGGCATGCCAGCAGTGAGGGCACGTCTGAGTTCAACCTGAGCCTCAGTCAGTCGCGCACCCAGACGGTACGTGACTATCTCATTGATAAGGGCATAGATCCCGAGCGGTTGACGGCGCGAGGCTACGGTGAGACTCGTCCAGTCGGTGACAACGACTCTGAGGCGGGGCGTATCGCGAACCGACGCGTCGAATTCAAGCTCGACAAGATGCAAACTCTCGGCGCCTCGGGCGACGAGAACGACGAGAACGACGAGTACGACGAGTACGACGAGTACGACGAGATAGAATAGCCGAGCAACCCCTCCGCGAGATCACTATTGCTAAAGGAAGTCTGCCTTAGCTATCCAGGAGAGAGGGTCTCAGCCGTCCTCGGGGTCGGCATATTTCTCAACCAGAGTTCCGACCCTGGGCATAGCCGCCATTACGTGCTGGTGGCCCTTGGGACGCAGCTTCTTGTACGCCTTGACCAGCGCGCGGTGGTCGCTGTGCTGAGCGCGGTCATCGGTGATTGACAGCAGCGCATCAGCGACCGCTGCACCACGCGAGATGAAGTGTTGTCTGCAGCTTCTGCCCTCTGAATTTCCCACCCACTCTTTGTAGAAGGGATCGACCTGACGCGCGAAGTCATCGAGCAGTGCATCGATCGTCATGGGAATCAAGCCAGGCTTGAGGCCGCCGACCATGCGGAACGTCGCCTTGATCGCGGCGCCACTGAGGCCTCCTTTGTCGGCGACTTCGGCGCGGAGTACCTGTTCAGCGTCCCGTACGATTGCATTGCGCTGTATCGGATCAGTTAGCTTCTCTTCGATTGCCATGGTCACTCCTGTGGAAGGGCGCCAGAAGTGTACACCAGCGATCTGCAGTGGTCTCCGCTCCAGCCTCGCCTTGCCCTTGACCACCGACGACTCAGGTCCCAGGCTTTCAATCATGAATCGTGTCGGTTCGGTCCTGGTTATCTCTGTGCTCTTGAGTGTGGCGCGTGTTCCCCTGGTTCAGGCGGAGGGGCTGCAGCCTGTTCCTGGTGATGATGACGTGTTGCTGCTCGATCAGCACTTTGCGATGCACCTGGGGGGCAGCATCGGCGCCGCCTCGTTCTCGGTAGGAGCTTTGGTGGTCGGCATCAAGTCGCTCGTCGAGGCGAGCGACCAGACCTCGACTCGAGCCGCCCAGTCTCACTTCGTGCTCGGCTTGACGCTGACGTCGATGGGCGTGAGCACGGTGCTCTCAGCGAGCACCGGGATTCAACGCAGCGCGCTCCACCGGAAGAGCACTCGTAAGCAGTTTCTTGGGGCATCGCCCGCGCAGAAGAGGCTGCTCCGTGAACGCGAGGTCAAGCGTCTTCGGGCGCTGGTGAGCAATCGCGCTCTCAGCCTCATCGCGGACGGCAGCTTCCTGGCGATAGGTATCGTGTTGATGGCCGTTGAGGCTACCGATCTTGGGCTTCCCCTGGTCCTCGATGGTTCCCTGGTGCTTGGTGTCGACATCTTTCGATTGGTTATCGACCATCAGTTCTCTCTGCGTTGGGAGAGCCGGGGGCTCGACAGTGAGGGGGGATACTTCAGCGCACTGAGGACAAAGAAGCTCCTGCCTGTTCCTCTTCCCGTCATCCTGCCGGGGGGCGACAGGGGTGCTGCTCCGGGCGCGGGAGTTGTCATCGCTGGGGTCTTTTAGGGCTTCACTCTCGGTTGAGGATCGGCTCGAGCCAGCGTTCCAGCAAGCCGCATAGATCCATGACTTCGTTTTGCGGGTAGGCACTCCGAAGGGCTTCGACACAGTCACTGTCTCCGGTCACGATCCAGGCACCCGCAGGTGCTGGCTGTGCCCTTGCTGACCACTCGGCCACTGAGTTGGCCGAGTCCGGGCAGCGCAGATCGAAGAATTCGCCAGCACCGCAGCAGTGGGTTCGGCCTGGGCTGGGAGCGAGAGATCGAGAAGGCCGTCCAGTCAGTGTCTCTACTACCTGGTGCACAGAACTGCCGCGAGCCAGGCGTCGATTCAGTCCGCAGGCGTCGTGAACGAGGACCAGTGGCGTGTCCTTGTCCTTGTTGGCTCGATGCTCAAGGGACTCGCTACCGAGCGCTGAAAGGCGAGCTCGAAAGAACAACAGGTATTCGCCCAGGTGTAGCAGTTCGGCATTCACCGACAGACCAACATCACGGTAGCCGTTGCTCACCGTGCCGAGACAGCTGCTGGAGGCGGTGACCCAGGTTCGTTGTCGGTTGAAATACTGGTGCAGGCCGCTCGCTGTGGTCTGTAGCCCTGTCTCATCGCCAATGGCTCGCAGTGGGCCTCCACAGCAACCGGGCACGTCGTCTCGGGCGGGCAGGCTGACATGGTCCGCGCCCAGGAGGCGCAGTAGAGACAGGGTGGTCGCAGCCCGCTCAGGGTGTTCAGCGAGGGTTCTGCAGCCGGGCCAGAACAAGACGCGGCCCTTCCGTTGGTAGTCAGATTCACTGGTGAAGTCCTCGAGCACGGTGCCGAGGTCATCAGCGAAGGGGTTCCCGTAGGCGAGGAAGCGCTCGTGCAGGGCCTTGGCTCCACTCTCGATCGCTCCCTCGCTCCAGGCTTGAGCGCGTGCCTTGTAGAGCATCTCCGGGACATCCTGCTCGTACTCGCATGGCGCCTTGCATGCACCGCAGCCTGTGCACTTGGCGAGATTGTCGGCCGCAGCCTGCCAGGAGATCTCGCCAGCTTCTGCCATGCGAAGCCCGCCGAACATGGCGGTAGGCGTCGCACCTTCGTCAGCCGTCGCGCTCGCCACCGGACAGGAGAATCGGCAGAGCTTGGGGCATAGAGCGCAGAGCTCCGGGTCGCGTCTATCAGGAGGGTCAGTGCTACTCACCAGGAGGCCTCCTCGCCGAACTCGGCCCATAGGTGCTCTGTGACCTGCCGGGCGAGGCGCGTGCTGTCGCTGCCTTCCAGATCGACAGTGCCCCGACCTCCGAGCAGGTAGTCGGGGCTCTGTTCGTCGCTTTCAATGCGAAGGTGGGCGAGCCTCGCGCCGTAGCTACGTAACGTGGCCTGGAGCTGGTGTATCAGCAGGGGGGTGCCCCGAGCATCGGGGCGGCTGGCGGTGAACATGACCCGCAGGGTGCAGCCGCTCTCAAAGGGAGCTTCATGCCAGCCGATTGCACGGTGGGGCCCACCGGTGAGAGTCTCGACAGCTTTCAACAAGGCACCTGCTCGGGCCCACGACACGGTCGCCGAGCAGCAGCCGATCAGCTTGCCTTCGACTTGGAGCTCGGTGCCGCTAAGGCTGCTCTGCCCTTCTCGGCAGGCTCGGCCCCAGTGGTGATGCCACCAGCTGAGGACGTGGTCTTCCAGGAGCTCTGTACCACCGCTACTCTTCAGTCGCTGCGCGATCTGCTCGTCCGCTTGTGGGTGGCCTGGCCTCCTGGCGATGGTCAGGAAGACAAAGCCGGGCGTGCTACGCCGCCCAGGGCTCGGCTTTACGCTGCGGAAGCCACCGGGGTCATCTGCCCCGAAGACGATGCCCGCCAGTGGTCTGGCAGCGCCGCGAAGAGCGCTTGCGAGAGAACGGTGGGCGCTGGCGAGATCCTGGAAGCGGAAGCCGAAATGTCTGAGGCTCAGATCCCGAAGTACCCGGAAGCTGGCGGTTCGGGCCTTAGTGGGGAGCTGCCCCGTACCCGTGGTGAAGGGTAGGTACGAGGGCCCGGCAGCTGATCGGGGCAGCGCGCCGCTTCGCCAATATTGCCCCCCTGGCAGCAGCCCTGAGGTCGCCACCAGGGGGTGCTCCCAGGCACCGTGCATCGCGTGGCTCGCTGCTACCGAGGGACTGGCTAGCCAGTCCTGGATCGTGTTCTCCAGAAAGTCTCGGCCGAGTGGTGGAAGGAAGGCGCCTCGATTGCTCAACTCGGCAGCGAGGTCAGCTCCATTCCAGCCGGTCCCGACCTCCACAATTCCGTCGCTGGGTTCGCCCATGTCGAGCAGGAGCTGGTCGGGGGCCTCGGTCGGGGGCTCCGCTGCGGGGAGGCTATCGGGAAACAGCTTGCCGAGGTTGAGACTGCGGTCCGGATCGATGGCCTTGCGGGTGGCCTCGTAGAGCTGTCGAGCGGCGCGATGCTCTCGGTTCATGAACTCCTTCTTGAGTACCCCTACGCCGTGGTGGTGGGTGATGGTCGCGCCGCAGGAGACGGTAGCCTCGAGAGCTGCCTGCCAGGCGCTCTGGTAGATGCGCTCAGTGTCCTCGGGACCGCGTCCATGGCCAACCATCGTGAAGTAGATGGAGCAGCCCTCATGATAGGCGTGGCTGAGATGGGCCATGATCAAGACGTGGGGCGAGACGGCGGCCCGCACCGCCTCGTAGAGACTGTGGACCCGGCTCCAGGGAGCGGCCACCTCCATGGTGTCAGCAAAGGCTCCCTGCGCGAGAAGGCGGGGAAGCTTGAAGCTCACGTGGTGGCGGGTTCGAAACCAGCGCTCACCCGGTCCGGCACCCAGGTCTTCGGCGCCGAATGAAGCTGCAATGGCCAGCACGGCATCAAGCTGCTCGGTCGCCACCACCGGTTCTCCTTCGCAGCCGATGATTGCGAGGCAGCGCTCTGGGAGTAGCCCGAGGGCGCGATTGAGGTGGCTGGGCTTACCAAGAACTCGGTGTAGGGGCAGGTTCTCCGGCTTCATCAAGGCACCGAGCCGCTGGCGTAAGCCCCGCCCGCCACGGCGCTGCCGCAAGGTCGTGAGTGGGCCCAGGGAACTCAGCCAGCCGTTGGGGTCCTCGGGCGTCGAATCATCAGCTGGTTTGGGGTGGCTCTCAGAGTCCATTGGCGCGCCACCGCCCGGTCGCGGTGGAGTGCCTCCGCTGTCATTGGACTTGTTCATCGCCATCCAGGTGTCCAGGGGGTCGTAGATACGCATGGCGCTCGGACGCAGGCCAGATTGAAGAATGGTTCGGAAGCAGTCGATGGAGGCCGCAAGATTCGGGAAACGTAGTCCGCGCAGAACCATCGCTTCGGGCAGGGGGCGAATTCTGAGGCGCAGCGCGGTGATCAGTCCCAGGGTGCCCTCAGAGCCGACAAACATCGGGGTCCAGTCCGGGCTCGCTCCGCTTGGGTCCAGTGAGCCGGTGGAGAGCATCCCAAGACCCGGTGTCGCGACGCGGAGTCCGGTGACCATGTCGTCGATCTTTCCGTAGTAGCTGGAAAGCTGGCCGGCACCGCGCGCCGCAACGCATCCGCCGATGGACGCGCAGAAGATGGAAGAGGGGAAGTGCCCCAGGGTGAAGCCACGATCGTTGAGGCGCTGCTCGAGGTCCTGCGTGATGAGGCCCGGGCCACAAGTCACCTGCAGTGCCTGCCCATCGGGTTCTGAGAACTGGCAGAGCCCCTTCAGATCAATGATGACGCCGCCGTCTATCGGTGCTGCGCCGCCGCAGACACCGCTGCCGCTCCCAAAGGGCACAATGGGCGCTCCGTGCCGTGAGCAGACCCGCAGCATGTGGACCACCTGCTCTTCACTACGTGGACGGAGGATGACGTCTGGACTCGGGAGAGGCCCTCTTCGATCACGAACCTGCAAGGTGAGCTGGGGCCAGAGATCGCGGCCATAGGCGAAGCGAGAAGCGTCTGATGAATCCACCGCCTGCTCACCGAACTCGGCGCTGAGCTCGCTGAGCAGGGCTTCCAGGCGGTTGGGGGGCAGTCGGTGCATGGTCCACAACCATATCGAACGGGAACGACGAGCGCGCTGGGGGGGGGTAGGATGACGTCATGTCGGATAGGCGAAAAGGCGATCGGAGAGACTCTGAACGTCGTGAGTTCAGGGAACTGGAGGGTCGTCGCGATCCGGACTCGTCACCGCGTCGTCTTGGGGCTCGCCGCTACTTGATGCCCTCGATGATTGTGGTTCTCAGTGTGCTGCTCTTGTTGGTCTACCGAGTTGTGGTGGTGGCACCGCATGCCAGGGCTCTGGCCGTGGTCGAGGAGACCCGCACCCAACTTGGTCCACTGATGAGCAGCGCTCGTCTGCCTCTGCTGGCGCTTCCGGGTCTCGCAGAGCCAGGGCCGGGTCCTTTGGCCGTAGATCAACCGCTGCTTGATCCTCTGCAGCGACCACTGGTGGAGGGGATCATCGCTCGCCTTGAGCGCAGCACCGAGGACTCTCCTGGTCTCGTGCAGCTGCACAGTCTGGTGGCCAGTTCCTGGTTACTCCTTGGCAGGGATAGGGACGCGAGGATGAGCTACGAGCAGGTGCTGGCTCTTGGCGGCGATACTCAGCGGCAGCATGCGGCCCTGGCTCTTGGGGTTCTGGCCCTGCGCAACTCGCTGCGTCAGAACTCGGCGCAGGATCGCAGTTTTGCGTTCGAGCATGCCCTCAGCTACTTCGAGGGAGTGGTTGAGGAAGCTGAGGAACGGGTGCTCCTGGACGGACTCGTCAACCAAAGTGTGGCTCTTGTTCTTTTGGGGCGGATGGAATCTGCAGATTCGGTGCTCGCGATGCTCCCCAATCTGAGCGGAGGCCGCGAGCGGCAGACGACCTTGCGTCTGTGGGTTGCGACCGGTGCTGCCGTGTCGTTGTTGATGCCGAGCGAGGTATTGCCTACGATCAATGCTCAGGGGATTCCCTGATCCCTCAGTTCTTCGCGGTAAAGGAGTCCTCGTGGCGCGACTCGACAAGGATGGTAGGAAGCTAAAGAACATGCTGGAGGGCGTTGAGACCTTTCTCAACGTCACCAACACCGAGTTCGAGATGTACTTCCTTGGGGTCCTCAAGAAGGCTCCGCATGACAAGGAGCGGCAACTCAAGAGGATGTTCCGAGACATCTTCGAGATGAAGATCACCAACACCTCGCTGGCGTTCAAGGCGCGCACGATGATTGCTCGCTACAACACGCTGAAGATGAAGTGGCTGCGCACCGTTAAGCAGATCGAAGAGGGCACCTATCATCGGCAGCGCTTCATGGCGGATCTCAAGGACAAGCAGCGTTCCCAGGCGAAAGGACCGTCGGCTCAGACCCTGCGTGAGGAGATCAAGGCGCTGGTGCGAGGCGAGGATGTTCCTGAGGTTCGACCGGCAGCTCGAGGAAACGCTCGGCGGGGACACGCAGTGGGTAGCGACGAACTGTTCGATCAGTACCAGCAGGTGCGCCGCGAGCTCGGGCAGGGTGGCGCGGGGGATCGTAAGGCGATGGAGGCTCGCTTGAATCAGCGGGCCAACGAAGTGAAGAAGAAGTACGGCTGCAAGGATGTGCGCTTCGATATCGTCGAGGAGAATGGCCGGAGTCGGGTCAAGGTGATCCCTGTCACCTGAGTTATTCTTCTGGCTGTGATTTACGCTGCCGATCTTGATGCCGTTCGCGCTGCTCACCAGCGGGTGGTGCAGCACATCCATCGCACGCCGGTGTTTACTTCCCGTTCCATGGATCAGTGGCTGGGACGGACCGCCTTTTTCAAGTGCGAGCCACTCCAGCGGGCCGGTTCATTCAAGATCAGGGGTGCCCTAAATGCTGTGTTGTGTCTCGAAGAGGGGCGCGCCCAGGCTGGTGTCGTGACCCACAGCAGCGGCAACTTCGCTCAGGCGCTCGCCCTCTCGGCTCGCCTGCGGGGCATCCCAGCGCACATCGTCATGCCGTCCAGCGCGCCGCTGGTAAAGCAGCAGGCTGTTGCGGGCTACGGCGGACGGGTCATCTTGTGCGAGCCCACCCTTGCGGCGCGGGAGGAGACGGCTGCGCGTGTGGTCGAGGAGACGGGCGGGACTCTGTTACATCCCTTCGATCATCCTGATGTAATCGCCGGTCAGGGGACCCTGGCTCTTGAGCTGGTCGAGCAGGTTCACGATATGGATGCTGTCATCGTGCCGGTGGGTGGAGGGGGACTCATCTCTGGCATCACCCTGGCTCTTAGGGAACTGGCCCCTTCGGTGCGCGTCTTTGCTGCCGAGCCTGCTGGTGCCGATGATGCTGCGCGCTCCAAGTCCTCGGGGCGGCTCATTCCACAAGCCAGTCCAGATACCATCGCCGATGGCTTGCTGACCAGTCTCGGACAGCACACCTGGCCAGTGGTTCGTGATCTGGTCGAGGAGGTGTTGGTAGTTGATGACACACAGATCCGTGAAGCCATGGAGAGGACCTGGACTCGGATGAAGCTACTGATTGAACCGAGCGCCGCGGCGCCGCTGGCCGCGGCGCGTGCGACACGCTTCCAGTCGATCACGGGGATCGAGCGATTGGCTATTGTCTTCAGCGGCGGAAATCTTGACCTCGCGAAGCTGGTGCAATGAGCAGCTGCTGCCGCATCGCGGGAGCCTTCATCGGGGTAAGCATCGTCCTCGTGGGCTGTGCCGGACCGGACTCTAGCGCTGAGGTTGATGGACCCGCCTCGTCCGATCCTGTCGCCACAGCCGCTGTCGTCGATTCAGCAGTGGATGAGAAACCCAAAGTTGCTCCCGTTCTGCCCACGGCACCGGGTTGCTACTGGATCGCTCCAGAGCAGGGAGCGGACCGCGTTGCTGCTGTGGGTGGGCTTGAGCTGAGCCTCGCGGCAGTGGGCCCGCTTCAGGGTAGTCACCCACAGGTGGTAGAGGTCTTCTTCGAGACGCGCGCCAAGGCGAATCACAGCGAAGCTTCGGCTTCGGCTTCGGCTTCGGCTTCGGCTTCGGCTTCGGCTTCGTCTTCGTCTTCGGCTTCGGCTTCGGCTCAAGGCGAGCAGGCGGCGCCGCTGGCGCGACTGGACATTGATCTTGGGGAACGCGTTGATTGCAGCACAGCCTGCGTCACGAAATCGCGCCTCGCGGGGGGGCTTCCGGTAGGAGAGGGACTGCTACTGGCGCGCTTCTACAGTAAGGGCGGTGAGCTGCTCTGTGAGTCGAGCAACGCTGTTCAGGTCAATGCTCCCCCCAAGATAGAGGGACTTCGGGTCGATCCTGCGGAACCAGAGGCGGCTACCAATGTTCACTTCGAGGTGAAGGTGTCGGACCCGGACGGTGACGAACTGGTTCAGTTTCATACCTGGAGGCACGAGAGTGGGCGAGAACTCCATGAGCGGGTCCTCGAGGGGCGAGAGACGCGTCCCGGTGAGAAGTGGACCCTGGAGTTTATCGCGCAGGACCCCTTCGAGCGCGCAGCGCCTGAGCTGGTTGAGTTCCGCATCAAGCTCCCCGCAGCGCAGACCGAGCGCTTCTGTGAGCCAGGGACCCGCCTTCAGGGCCTTGGGCCACCCTGGGATGACGAGACCTGGTGTGAGAAGCAGGATGGGGCAGGTGAGTGGCAGCGGCACGGGTTCCATCGGCGCTGGTGGTCAGCCGCCAAGGACCTGATTAAGAGCGAGGAGGAGTGGCGTGATGGTCGCAAGAACGGGCGCTGGATATCCTGGTATGAGAACAGCAAGAAGTCGTACGAGACGAGCTGGATCAAGGGGAGTTTGAATGGTTCGGCGATGGCGTGGCATGACAATGGTGCTCTTAGCGCTGAGTACAGTTTTCGAGATGGGGAGAAGCATGGCCTGGAGGTGAACTGGTATCGAGATGGTGGGGAGCAGTACCGCATGGAGGGCTTCGTCTCGGGTCGCAAAGAGGGTGTGGAGACACGGTGGTATCGGAATGGAAACAAGCAGGAAGAGACTCACTGGACGGCTGGCCGCAGGAACGGGATGCAGATCAGCTGGCACCCGCATGGAGCGGTGCTCGAAGAGCGAAATTATGTGAAGGGCAAGCGGCATGGGACCTGGCAGCGCTGGCATGCCAATGGCGTGAGAGCAGCTGAGGGGCACCATGAGCATGGTCGGCCCACCGGGGAGTGGGTCCGCTGGAATGAGAATGGGGATGTTGAGGATGGCGAAGCGCTCCCTTAGCCTCGGGCGAACTCTGCTGTTCGCGGTCGTGGTCGTCGGTGGAGCGTTGGGCGCCGTCGAGCTGGCCGCGCGGTGGATGGAGTCCAACCAGCAGGCGCAGGATTCGGCCCCCATGGGACTCGAAGAGGGCATCACACGTGAGGCGACTCCGCCCCCGACCAGTCCTTTGTACTTCCAGCAGTTCAGCGGGAGACCGCTCCTCGAAGATGCCATGGAAGTAGCGCTGTTTCACGGCCTGGAGATCCCTGCTGAAGACCCCGATCTCGGCTTGATTCCTGATCCGTGGACTGGCCGCACCGTCTTGACACATGAGTGGCTCGATCTTCGCGGTCAGAGCGTGCTCAACGCGAAGCCAGCGGATGAGGTCCGTATCGTGTTCCTTGGGGGAAGCGCACTGGGGGGCTGGGGGCTGCCGACCAGCGCAAGCGCCGTGGGAATTGTCGAGCGGCTTCTCCGAGAAGCATCTCCGGGCAAGAAGATCCGGGTGCTGAACCTGTCGAGAACAGGTTTCGGTAGCGCCCAGTTGGCGTGGGTGTTCGAGCAGGTCGCGCAGCAACTTCAGCCTGATCTCGTGGTCACTGTCATGGGCAACAACGAGCGCCTGGACGTCGCAGCGGCTGTTTACGCGCGTCAGGATGATGAAGCCGAGGTGAATCGGCTCACTCATTCGTCTCCTCCCGGACCTGGCGATCAGCCAGCTGCTCCCAGCGATGCAGGGACCAGTCTCGAGTCCCCGATGCTGAGGACCCTGACTGAGAAACTGGCTCTGGTCCGTTTCCTACGTTCCGCAGACGAACCGATCATGGCGGGGCCTCGCGACGATCTTGTCCTTCCGGGAGAGGCCGCTGAAGACGACCAGGCCATGCCCTTGCGCGACAAGCTCAAGTATCCAGGAAAGATCGACCAGTTCGCCCTGGAGCGCCTGAATGGGACACTGGCTTCGTTGCACGCCACAGCAAGGTCAGTGGGTGCTCAGCTTCTGGTCGCGACGGTGCCTGTGAACCATCGCTACAACAGCAGCGAGCACGAGTGGTTCTTCTTTGGTCCAGATCTCTTTCGAGACGAGATCTATAGAACGGCGCACTGGGCTTATTATTTCGAAGCACACGAGCTGGGCGCAGCAGCGATGCGCGCGCGTCTCGAAGAGCGTCCCGACGAGCTTCCTGCGCATCTCCTCCTGGGGGTGTTCTTGCAGCGTCAGGGCTTTGTGGAGGACGCCGCCACACATCTGCGTCAGGTCGTCGATGCGCTGGACGCCAGCGCGAATCGGACGCAGCAGGGTAGCGGCGTGGAATGGAGTTCCGAGACACAAC
>CAZEIY010000008.1:21682-26635 GCA_964512375.1 uncultured Rickettsiales bacterium
GCACCGAGAGTGCCCTCGAAAAGATCAGGCCCTGGATCGAGTCCTGGCGCACCGAGCGTCACCGTCAGATGGGCACCGACACCTGCCCCGTTGCGAATCTCTTCTACTACGCTGGCGACACGGAGTCGGCCCGCGTTGAGCACGAGCGCTGTCTGCTGGATGCGTACTACTACCGGGCTGATGGCACCATCAACCGGCGTCTGCTGTCGCGGGCTGGAGAGCTCGGCGCGGAGAGCTTCGATCTCGCTGCAGAAGTCGTCCACCGTAGCCCCGCGGAGCTCCCAGGCTACGAGACCTTCTTCGACTACTGCCACTACAATCCCCGCGGTAATCTGCTCATCGGTCACCTCCTGGCTCGCAGAATCGGGGAGGTCCTGGGTGTGTCCGGTGGCATCGAGGCCCCCGAAGCTGCGCTCGCGAGGTTCAGGGAGAAGCGTCGAGGCCGGTTGACCGATCTTCCGTCCCTGGATGACTGGGTCGGGGTCAACTTCGATGTAACGTTCCTCACCAGCGACCGACATGGCGATAGCAGTCACTTCGTGCGTGGCGGCGATGTCGAGAACGGCCTGGGCAAGGTCTTTGCCGGCAACGAACTTGCGAGCGGTCGTTACCGCTGTTTCGGACAGTGTGAGTGTCACTGCAGTCCCCGTTTCGGACTCCGTGAACATCATGAGGAACGACCGTCATCGGTAGTAGAGGCCGCCGATTTCTATCGGGCGGCAGCAGTCCAGGACCCTGAGCTCACTGCTGCCAGTGCCAACCTTCAGATTCTGCGCGAGCGACTCCTCTACTGAGTAGGACGGGGAAGCGCTCTGCTTTTGTTACAATCTCGACCTTCTCAGTTGATCCGTAGCGTGGGTGAACTGGCAGAGCACAGAGCGACGTACAGGAGTAGCAATGGTCCCTGACATCAACCGAGTGGAAGAACTGATTCCTGAGGAAAAACTTCGCCGCCGGATCGCCGAGCTCGGCGCCGAGATCTCCGCGCGCTACGCAGGGTCAGACCTCACGATGGTGGGGATTCTGAAGGGCTCAGTCCCCTTCCTTAGCGATCTGATGAGGGAGATCACCGTTCCCGTACAGATCGATTTCCTCGAACTCTCGTCCTACAAGGGCGGGATGGAGAGCACGGGTGCCGTGCGCCTGGTCAAGGATCTGAGCCACCCCATCGCTGGTAAGAATGTCCTCATCGTTGAGGACATTGTCGACACGGGCCTCACGCTACGTCACCTCTACGAACTCTTCGCGACGCGTCGTCCGGCCAGTGTGGCCATCGCGAGTCTCCTGGATAAGCCCAGCGGACGGCAGGATGGTCTTGATCTCAAGGTGGACTATGCTGGGTTCACCATCCCCGGTCATTTCGTCGTGGGGTATGGCCTTGATCTCGGCGGCTATTTCCGAAACCTGCCCTATGTCGGCATCTATCACCCACCGGAGGAAGAGTGACCTCAACGACCATCCAGACCGACCTCGCACCAGCAGCTATCGGCCCCTACTCGCAAGGGGTGGTGGCAGGTGGCTTTGTCTTTTCCGCCGGGCAGATCGGCCTCGATCCCGCCTCTGGCGAGATGGTTGAAGGAGGCGTGGTCGCTGAAGCACTGCAGGCGATCCAGAACCTCGAAGCGGTTCTGGCCGCCGCCGGCTGTGGTCTTAGCGACGTGGTGAAGACCACTCTTTTTCTCGCCGACATGCGTGACTTCACCGCGGTAAACGGTGTCTATGACAGCCGCTTTGCGTCACCTTACCCAGCGCGTTCAGCCGTCGAAGCCGCTGCGCTGCCCAAGGGGGCGCTGTTTGAGATCGAGGCGGTCGCGGTTCTGCCCGACTGATGCGCTGGTTGCCACCGATCAGGGGCATGCAGGTCGTCCTCTTGCTGGCGGCCCTGGCCCTTACTCAGCCGGCGCAGGCGGAATCCCGGCAGCCACGCTTTGAGCAGGGTGAGAATTGGGTTACCAGGCTCTCCCTTGGTGAACGCTTGGCGCTGTCGAACATCCCCGGTGAGTCTTGGAACATTGACGGAGACTACGGCGAGGAACTTCCTCACTACGTGCGGTCGTCCCGCGGTCATTCCCACGAGCTACCCGAGGCCTTCTCGTGGACCGATGTAGACGGTGTGGACTGGTTGATGCCGGTCCGAAATCAGAGCCGCTGCGGCTCCTGCGCCGCCTTTGGCATCACCTCGATGCTGGAGATCAGAGTAAAGCAGGACCTTGGCGCCCCAGATCTCGACATCGATCTGAGCGACTCGCACTGCCTGACCTGTAGTGGCGGCGACTGCGACAACGGCATCACCCTCGCCCAGGGTATCTCGACCTTGATGAATCGGGGGCTCCCTACGGAGAACTGCGCGCCCTACACCGAGGCTATTGGTCCGGTGGGAGGGGTTGAACTTACTTCGTGTGAGGATGGCTGCGAGGGCCGGGAGCGTGGCCGGGTCTATCTGAGCGATGTCGAGCGCATCAGCTTTCTAGGCGACGAGACTCTCGACGAGCAGGTCGCCATTATGAAGGAGGCGCTGTTGGGTAGTCCGTTGCTGGTTCGGATAACGGTCTGGGAGGACTTCCACTCGTACCTCAGTGGCGTGTATGAGCCGATCGATCCCGATCCAGAGACCGCGCGAGCCTTCCATGCCCTCTTACTGGTGGGCTACAGCGATGAGAGGGGTGCCTGGCTGGCGCGCAACTCCTGGGGAGATGGCTGGGGGATTGATGGCTACCTTTGGCTTGCCTACGGTGCGTCCGAGTCGCACGAGTTCATCTATACGGCCACGAGCAGCAGCTACCGCAATCTCTACGACATAGATGGGGATGGGCAGGCGAGCCAGGATGTGGGCGGGACCGACTGCGATGACTACGATCCTGAGGTGGGACCGGGACGGACCGAGGTGCCTGGGGACGGACTGGATAACGACTGTGATGGCGTGATTCTTTCGGCAGAGGAGGTTCCCAGCGGGCTCGCTTGCGCCGCCGAGACCCCCATGCTGGCGTTCATCCTGGTTCCTCTGTTCGGCAGTTTCCGTCTGCGTCGCCGTCGCTCCGTGCCAGACAGGACCTGGCCTTGACTCTCCAGCATGAGGGGGATGCTTCAGGCGAGTGGGATCTAAGCGATCTCTATGCCGGCCCAGACGATCCCTCTATCGAGGAGGATCGACGCAGCGCTACGGATCTGGTCGACGCTTTCCTGGCGACCTACAAGGGCAAGGTCGCGGACCTCGATGCAAGCGGGTTGTGTCGTGCGTTTGAAGACCTCGCTGACATCACCAGAGCGTCTTCCAGGCCAGAGCACTTTGCGTCGCTTCGCTTTGCGGTCGCTACGGATCAAGACGCTGAGCGCTCGGCCTATGCAGCGGCTCAGTCATTTTCCGCTCAGCTTCAACAGAAGGTGGTCTTCTTCAGCGTGGAGCTCAAGGCGCTTAGTGATGAGCGTGTCGAGATCCTGCTGGCAGATCCGGCGCTGGCCGAGTTCTGGCACTACCTCAGGTATCAGCGAATCTTCTCGCCGCACACTCTGAGCGAGGCCGAGGAGCGCACCATCTTGCGCAAGGATGTGACCGGTAAGACCAGTTGGGTGAATCTCTACACTCAGTTGACCTCCGGGTTGTCGTTCAAGATGGTCGAGGATGGCGAGGAGAAGCATCTCACTCGGGGTGAGATGTCGGTCTATGGGAGCCATCCTGATCGCGCGCTTCGTAGCCAGGCGCGTCGTTCGATGTACGAGGGCTTCGAGCCCCAGCACGAGGTGCTTACGTTCATCTTCAACACGCTGTTCGAGGATCACCGAGGTGACATGAGCGAGCGTGGCTATGAGGATGTCATGGACTACACGGTCCTCAAGGATGATCTGAGCGCAGATGTAGTTACCGCGCTGCTCGATACGGCGACTGAGAACATGAGTCTTGTGCACCGCTATCAGGGCTTGCGGGCGCGGCTGCTGGGCCTTGATGACTACGCGACTCATGACCTGCGGGCGCCACTGTTCGGCGACGAACCCTCGTACAGTTGGGACGAGGCGAGCGACCTTGTAGTCCAGGCCTTCACCGCCTTCGCCCCAGAGGCTGGTGCCATCGCCCGACGCTTCCTGAGGGAGCGTTGGGTGCACGTCTATCCGGCCAGGGGCAAGACGTCCGGAGCGTTCTGCTCGCCCGGCTATCCGCCTGAACATCCCTGGGTGATGCTCAACTACACCGGAAAATTAAATGACGTCATCACGCTCGCGCACGAGTTTGGCCACGCGCTGCACTTCTACCTCAGTCTCGAGCAGAGCCCCCTGAACTACTGGACTGGTCTGCCCCTCGCCGAGACGGCCTCGGTCTTCGCTGAGCTCTGGCTTCACGAGCATCTGGTGGAAAATTGCTCGGATAGCAGGGTGCGATGCCAACTTCTGGACCATCAGGTGCAGAGCGCGGTGATGACCGGCTTTCATCAGATATCGTATGTGAACTGGGAACTGCGAGCGCATCGCGCTCGTGCGGAGGGGACGCTAAGTCGGGAGCGCCTTGGCGAACTCTGGAGCGAGGAGGAGCGGAAGATGTGGGGGGAGCGGGTTGCTCTCGCTGACTTCGAGCGGAATCGCTGGATGCAGATCCCCCACTTCGTGTTTGCACGCTTCTACTGTTACTCGTACGCATTCGGCAAGTTCCTGACTCTGGGGCTGCATGCGCGTTGGAAGGAGCTTGGACCCGAGTTTGTCGCACTCTATCTACAGCTTCTGAGGCGGGGAGGTTCGCTCGCTCCAGCAGATCTCCTGAAGCCTCTCGGACTGGATCTGACTGATCCTGACTTCTGGCAGCAGGGCTGCGATGTGGTTCGCGCTCAGCTCGACGAACTTGAATCAGCAGTGGCTTGAGGCTCAGTTCAGGTGGGTAGGCGGGGGACTTGGTTCCTGAATGGTTTCAGCTCCCGGGCGGTGCTCTGCCTGATTGCGCTCTTGTGCATCGCTTCGGGCTGGCAGGCT
>CAZEIY010000009.1:0-21159 GCA_964512375.1 uncultured Rickettsiales bacterium
CATCACAGGGCGGTCCACTTTGGTGGGCTGCCCTGTTGTGCTTGGGCTCTGAGGCTTCCCCCACTACAATCCTCGCCACACTCGCTTTTTCTTGGAGCAAAACAGACAATGAGACGACTTCAGTTCAACGGCAAGGGTGCCTTGTTCCTCTTCCTTGTGGCCTTTGTGGCCCTGTGCATGGTGGCTCCGCCCGCCCTTGCTAAGAAGAAGAAGAAGAGGAAGAAGGGTGCTGAGGAGCCTCCTCCGGTTGGCGAGGTCGTTATTGGCAAGTGGACTTGCTTTGGTCCCCCGGACTTCGCTGGTATGAGTGATGGCAAGCGCCGCGCGGCGCGTGGCGAGGCGTTGGACTACTTACAGCGCTTCGTGACCGGCAAGGTCATGGAGGGCTTTGCCATTGAAAGTGACGAAGATCTCACCTACTTCGAGACCGCGTTCCTTGGCCGCCCTTCTCTCATCGACACCTGGATGGGTGAGAATTTCAAGCGCTGCGAGGCGGTGGCTAAGGGCAAGGCGAAGCCGAGCGCCTACTTGGAGTACCTCTCGCAGATCGGTCGCGAGCTTGAGAAGGGGCAGTGCTATCGGCCGCTGGACTACGAGTATCACAACTACCTGGACATCCAGAGCGGATGGCAGTTTCGAATCCATGTCTGTTCGGGAGATAAGGTGCTCATTGAGACGACCGGTGAGGACAACGGCAAGTACACCCTCGAAGACAGCGGCAAGGTGAAGAAGAACAAGTACATCACTTCGCCGGGAGATCCAGAGAGGCCTGAGGCGGGTGAGGCGGGTCTTGTCGCAGATCAGCCCCATGGGGCGGTCCTGCTTCGTTATGAGGCGGAAGATGGCTCGTACACCAAGTATCATAGTGTTGGCTTTGCCATGGAGTGGCAGGCGCCTGAGCACGGTTTTATCTCCTTTGCTGTCAATGACACGACGTACTTCAACAACGCGTTCCACGACGGTCGGGGTGGCATCGACTTCATGGGCGTCGACGTCTACCCGGCGGTTGCGGCGGGTGGCACGACGAACGAGAGCCTGAGTCCCTGAGCGCAGGCGTACGACCAACTGGTCTGGCACGAGGAAAGACACTCTCGGTCCTGATTGTTCGGCCAGACGACGCGGCGTCGCTGTCGTCTACCTATCGTTTCAAAATTCCGCGCCATGGGCGACGGTCGTTGCCTACCGAGCTGTTGCGTCTGGCGAGTACGGTGAAGCTGGCCACCCGTTATCGGGTCGTCGTCCACGATGCGCGGCAGGGGGAAGAGGCGAACCGGGGCTTGCGGAGCATTGCCAAGCTGGTCCAGCCGGATCTTTGCCTGTTGTGGTTGCATCCAGCTAGCCTCGCGGGAAGTTTGGAAGCGGCTAGGGCCCTGAGGCAGACTGGCGGCAGCGTCCTTGTTGGCACCGGACCTCTCGTCGACCTCTGGCCTGAGGGCGCCTGCCGCATTCCCGAGCTGGACGGGCTGCTGCCAGAGCTGCGTCCTGGGGGGCTCTGTCGTGCGCTCGATGTCCTTGCGGCTGCAGGTAGTGGTGCTTCGTTCGCAGAGGCCCTCTCCGGTCAGCATCCCGACCTGCAGGCCGGCGCACCCCTCGAGAGGAAGTTGCTCGACTATGCGGTCTACGACTGCAGCGCTGACGGCATGTGGCCACCGCAGCCAGCGGTGGGTGGTGGGCCGATCGCGAGGCTGACCGCCATGAGCAGAGCGCAGCGCAGACCCCCTGCCGTGAGTTCGGTGCTTCTGCAGGATGTCCAGGGCGCCTGGGTGGAGCCTGACGATCTGCTCAGCGACCTTCGATCGTGCGCGCTCCTGGGCATCGATTGGTTGGATCTACGCTCCGTTACCGGGCAAGACGATCCTGACACCCGTTTCTTCGTGCGCTTGTTCTCAGCGCTCGCCAGGTGTCGCGCCAGCGCAGCTCGGACGCAGCATCTTCGGGTGACCTTGAGCGCAGCCCTGCTGCGCGATCTTGGTGTGGATCGTCTCCAGGCTGCCGGCGTTCGTGCTGTTCATCTAGGCACGATCAACGGTGGGGACGCGGAGGCACTGGCTGCCGCAGTGGACATGGCGGCTGCCTGCCGCGCCGCAGGACTGTATCCGAGCGGAGTCCTTTTGCTGGGCTGTTCTGGCTACCACTTGGAAGAGGACAGGCGGGGCGTGTCCACAGCTATCCGAGCCGGCTTCCCGTTGAGCGCAGGGGTCGATGTTCGAGTGGGCAGCGTGGATGCTCGCCGCTGGAGTAACTGGCTCGATGCTCCGGGCAGTGAGTTTGTTCCCCCTGGACTGGAACCAGAGCGTGTAGTTCTGGCGGATCGTGCCCGCCTGGCACTTCAGAATCGTGGTCAACTCGGCGGCGGTCTACGAGCTGTCGCTCGTCAGTTCCTTCGCGCCTGAGCGCGAACCCATCCTGGTTGCAAATTCCAGGAGGTCTGACGGTGTGGGCGCAGTGAGCTCGATCTGGCCACTGTCGGTGAGTGGGTGTTCGAGGCTCATCAAACTTGCATGTAGGGCGTGTCTGGGGAGGCCCAGTTCCTCGATGTCGTGTAGCTGCAACTCACCGAGCCACTTCTTTAGGAAGGCCTCTCCATCCCCTTGATAGAGCTTGTCGCCGACCACAGGGTGTCCCAGATGCGCCAGGTGCACGCGGATCTGGTGCGTTCGCCCGCTGAAGGGGATGGCCTCTACCCAGCTGAATCCCTCTTCGCTTCCAAAGTGCTCCAGGACGCGCAGCTGCGTCTGAGCGCTCTTGCCACGAGAGTGCACCCGCATGCGCACTCGAATCGGGCCGTCGTCAGGTGCGATGGGTTCGTCAACAAGCTCGCTCTCTAGCTTCAGGTGGCCATGAACGAGGGCGAGATAGCGCTTGTGCACCGTTCTTTTTTCGAACATGGACTTGATCGCGACATCAGCTTCTCGTGTCCGAGCCATCAGCAGGACCCCCGAGGTCTCGCGGTCGAGGCGATGGAGTGGACGAAGCTCTGTGCGCTGTCCCTCTCGCTCCAGCTGGTCTTGAGCTATGGACATTGCGCTCAGCCTGGCGGTGCCCATCGGGTGGCAGAGGAGGCCTGGAGGCTTGTAGACGGCGAGAATGTGCTCGTCGCGATAGATCTCGTGGAGGATGTCGGGGGGAGGAGGAAGGAAGGGGTCTTTGGGGCTTCGATCGGGTACGTCAGCGAGGATGATCTGGCCGGCATTCAGCCTGCTCTCTTCACCAAGCACGACGCCACCCTCGAGGCGAAAGCGGCCCTGCTTGATGGCGGCACGCACTTCGCTCTCGGAGACGGGGATAAGAGCGGTCAGGTAGGCGAGGAGAGCTTCGCCGTGCCCGGTGCTGCGGACTCGATGACGTACTGGCTTGTGGGCGGCGCTCGCCATAGGCCATTGCTATAGTCGCGCTGCCCTCCTCGAGCAAGGAGTCCTCGCGTAATGGTGAATGCTCTGCGCCTCTGTCCCAACTGCGACAGGCCAAGTCCCAATCAATACCGATCGTGCATGTATTGCGGAGCTTCTCTGCCTGCTGCACATGGCGATGACGGCGAGGAAGCAGATGCTGTAGCTGTGCCTGAGCCCTCGTCTGAGCAGGATTCGTCTCCGGCTTTGGCGCCAGTCCAGAGCACGGTGGACAGCCCGGAGTTTGAGCGCCTTCGTGCTGGGTTGCTCTCGGCCTTGAGCCGTTCGCGCGGCCCCTTTGGACCGCGACAGGCTCCCTATCGACTGGTTCTCCTGCCGGCAGTTGGAAACAGAGAGGGTGCCCATTGGTTGATGCACCGGCTTGCAGATCGGGTGGGAATTGACCTGTACACGGCGAGGAGCCACCTCAATCGTCTTGTCCCGAGCTTCCTCACCGAGTCTGCGGACCGCCAGGCCCTTGAGGGGGTGGCTATGTCCCTGCGAGAGGCGGGGCTGGTCGTGACGATCATCGCCAGTGACAGCTGGCTTCAGAGTGCTCTGCCGACACCCGTCATCGGTGTTGCTTGCGATGAGGGCGGTAGCCACTGCACTTTTGTGGCCGGGGATGGAGACTCTCTACGAGTGGACCGAGCTACGCTGGCGTGGGCCTGCATGGCCCATATTGAGCCGAGGCGTTCACAGGGTGCAGGAGAGGTTGGTGATGATGGATCTGCCACCCTGTCGGTTCCCAGTCTGTCGCGAAACGCAGGCTCCTTCCAGCTTCTGGACATCATGCGCTCGGATTGTAGGAGCGCCCTCCGACTCAGAGCAGACCGCTTTGACTTCAGCTGCCTGGGTGACGAACGCGGCATCTCGGCCGAGCAGAATCTGCGGAGCCTGCTTCGGTGGCTCTCACCCGATCCGGAGCGCATCATCCCGCTCGATGAGTGCTTCAAGCGAGTTCCCTCGGTGGCAACAGACAAGATGGGCGATGGCCTGCTGGGAGCAGCGGGTGGCGCCCTGTTGGCGAGAGAGGTGGAGTTCACCGAGTACGCGCTCATTCTTGACCGTCTCCGCCGTGAACTGGAAGACCTCGTCTGAGATACACTCAGCCTTCCTTCAGAACCTGAGGTGGAGATCCTGATGCCCAGTAGCCGCTTGTTGTCTTCCCTTTTGTTGATAGCTGCCGTCTTCCTCGGTCCATCCTGCTCGTCGGGGACAGGGGGAACATCTGGTGGCGTTCTTACACTCGGGGTGGTGCTACCAACCTCTGGCCCCAACGCGGCTGTTGGGCAAGAAGCTTCGGATGCGGCGCGTATGGCGGTGGAGGAATGGTCGGCCCGCTTCGCCGAGAAGGGCTGGAATCTCAAGATCAACGTTCAAGACGACGCCTCTGATCCAAAGCAGGCAGTTGCGGCAGCCTATGCCGTCACCGGTGATCCAACCACCTTTGGAGTAGTGGCTCACTACAATTCGGGCTGCTTCCTTCCCGCGACGTCGCGCTATCACGAGGCTGGCACGATGGCGATCAGCCCAGCAACGACCAACGTCGAGATCACCGAGAAGGGGTTCGCTGAGATCGCTCGGGTGACTCCGCACGACGGCATTCAGGGGGAGCTCACCGCTGTATTCACTCGCTCTCACCTGGGAGAAGCTCGTATCGCCGTGATCCATGACCGCACTCAGTACGGTCAGGGCCTCGCCGAGGTCTTCCGCGACCATGGCAGCAAGCTCGGTCTACAGGTGATTTCTTTTGATGGGATTCAGGTAGGGGACAAGGATTTCAAGGCTTTGCTGACCAAGATCCGCGAAGAGTCTCCAGACGC
Source organism: uncultured Rickettsiales bacterium (assembly GCA_964512375.1). Taxonomy (GTDB): domain Bacteria; phylum Myxococcota_A; class UBA796; order UBA9615; family UBA9615; genus UBA6601. The sequence continues at coordinate 5,216 of CAZEIY010000009.1, forward strand.
TATCTACTTTGGGGGCCTATATGACGAGGCTGGGTTTCTGGTACGTCAGATGCGTGAGTTGGGTATCAAGAGCACCTTTCTCAGTGACGACGGCGTGTTCGGACAGGACTTCTTTGACGTAGGTGGATCGGCGAGTGAGGGCGCGATCATATCCTTCCCCGGGACGCCGTTGGACAAGCTGGAGCCAGCACAGAACTTCCTCCGCGCCTTTGAAGCTAAGTTCTCTCGTCCTGTCCAGAACTACGGACCCTACTCTTATGATGCGGCCAATATCCTGTTGCAGTCAGCCTATGAGGCGATCAAGGACGGGAAGCCAGCCAACCTGCGTCAGGAGGTTGTGAACAACGCCCGAGCGATTTCCTACAACGGAGCGCTCGGCGAGACCCGTTTTGATAGCAAGGGTGACACTCTGAACGCTCAATACTCCTTCTACAAGGCGAGCGGCGGGAAGTTCGAATACATGGCGACCGCGACCCTGGGCAAAGGAATCCAGGAAGCCGGAGCGGCCTCACCAGTGTCGGGCGATGACGATGACTCGGCGGCTGCCAGGGCAGCGGCTCAGATAGTCGGTGACGACGACTCGGCGAGCAACGCGAACTGACCTTGAGAGCAGGACGCTCCCTCGCGGACGCCATCCAGACTGCCGTCGCAGCCGGACTGCTGGTTCTGCTCGTCGCCCTCGGTGTTGCTCTGGTGCTCATGCAGCAGCAGCAGCCTGTTGCATTCACGCAGCACCTGGTTAATGGACTCACTCTGGGAGCCCTCTTCGCCCTCATCGCCCTGGGCTACACGATGGTCTACGGCATCATCGAGCTGATCAACTTCGCGCACGGCGAGGTCTTTATGGTGGGCTCATTCCTCGGTCTGATTGCGCTCGAGGCCCTGCTCGGCTGGGGAGTAACTTCTGTGTGGCTCGCTCCTTTGCTGGCGCTGGTAGTTGCCATGCTCGGGTGCGCCAGCCTGGGGGTTGCTCTGGATGCGGTGGCTTATAAGCCGCTGCGTCGGAAGCCCAACTGGGGATCGGTGCTGGCAGCTTGCGTAGCAATCTTTGGTCTCGTCGTGGTGCTGATTCCCGGTCGCATGCAGGTGGCTCTCGGCGTCGCAGGCGCCAGCGAGCCGTACTTCTTTGTCTCTCGCCTGGGTGGCTTCGTCATCTTGTTGCTCTTCGCCTGGTCAGCCTTCTCACTCGACGAACGCAACCCCAGCACACCGCGCAACACACCTCGAGTGAACGCGCTGCTCTCTGCCATCGGTATGAGCATCTTCTTACAGAACCTGGTGATGCTCTCTGCGGGGCGTGACACACAGACCTTCGTGCAGGTGTCCGACTTCACTGGTCTGCCTGTGGACTCGAGTACAGGTCTGGTGCAGACGTCCTTTCCCATGTGGGGCATCGAGGTGCAGTACATCGAGGTGTTGACCCTGGTCTCAGCTGTTGCCTTGATGTTGATGCTTGATGTCTTCATCTCGCGTACTCGGATCGGCAAGGGGATGCGTGCTATCGCCCAGGACCCCGATGCCGCGCGGATGCTTGGGATTCCGGTAGCGCGCATCATCACGATGACCTTCATGGTGGGTTCGGCGCTCGCCGCAGCGGCAGGGATTCTCTATGGCTTGCGCTACGGCGGCGTGAAGTTCAACGACGGCTTCATCATTGGCCTCAAGGCGTTCATCGCAGCCGTCCTGGGCGGCATAGGCAATATTCGAGGCGCCATGCTGGGTGGCTTCCTCCTGGGACTTAGCGAGACGGTGGTTGTAGCGACTATGGAGTTCGGCTGGCAGCGCCTGGGCCTGTGGTTCTACGGCGATGATTCGGCCACCCTCTGGCCCCACGCAGAGTTTCATGACTATAAGGACGCTATCGCGTTTCTGATTCTGGTAGCTGTCCTGACGTTTCGTCCGGCGGGGCTGCTGGGTGCGCCGGAGATCGAGAAGGTATGACTGAAGTAGATGTGGTTCGGTTGCAGTTGAAGCCAGGGCGAAAGCACAAGGTGCTGCGTGGCCATCCCTGGGTGTTTAGCAATCAACTTCGGGAGATTCCCGACGAGCTCGAGCCGGGTAGCGAGATCGTGCTGGTGGACTCTGCTGGTGAGGCAGTGGGGCGTGGCTATGGCCATCCAGGCACTCTGATCAGCGCTCGAATCTATGACCGCAATCCTAAGGCAGTCTTCGATGAGGAGTGGATTTTTCAGCGCCTCCGACGGGCGCTGGACCTTCGCGAGGCTTCCTGCGCGGGCCGCTCGAGCTTTCGCTGGGTTCATGGCGACGCCGATGGTTTGCCGGGCCTGATCATTGATCGGTATCAGGTCAGTGGTGATGCGCCGCGTGTGGTGATGAGCGCCAACACGGCGGGAATGGATTCCTGGCGTGCTCGGATCGAGACGGTCCTGCAGGAGCGTTTTGGAATCGCTGCTGGTCTATGGAAGTGCGACGGACGCGGTCGGCAGCTGGAGGGACTACCTTCTGAGGTCAGCCTGGGCTGGGGACCTTCGGAGGTGGCTCCTGGTGAGCTGTGGCGCAGCGATGATGACGGTCTCGTTGTCCACTTCGATGCCTGGGAAGGGCAGAAGACCGGACTCTTCCTCGATATGTGGGAGAATCGTCGTCGGATGGCCGCTGCTCTCGGACACGGGAAGGTGCTGGATCTCTACAGCTATGTGGGGCAGTGGGGGATGGCTGCCGCGCGCGCCGGGGCTGAGCAGGTGGTCTGCGTCGACCGTTCGGAGAGCGCCATCGCGGTTGTGGGCACCAACGCTTCGGCCAACGGACTCAGCGATCGCGTCACAGGCGAACGCAGTTCTGTGGATGACTACCTGGGTACCGTTCCAGACCGCTCTCAACACGCGGTCATTTGCGATCCGCCGTCCTTCATTCGTAACAAGAAGCACGTCTCATCCGGTCTTCGAGCGTATCGCACGCTCTTCGCCCACGCCCTTCGCAAGGTCAATAGTGGTGGCTTCGCGGTTCTTGCGTCCTGTTCCCACCATCTGTTCGAGGATCGCTTCTCGCGGGTGGTCGAGGAGGCGGCGCGCTGGGGGGATGTGCGCCTGTCTGTTGTTATGCGCGGCGATCAGAGCCCATGCCATCCGGTGCCACAGTCCTTCTCAGAGGCCCGATACCTCAAGTGTTGGCTGGTGCAGGTGCAGCGGTGAGTGAGCGCCGACTCCTGCTGTTCGGCGGCAGTGGTCGGTTGGGAAGAGCGCTGCAGCGAGAGGCGGGGACTGACTGGACGATCATTGCCCCGTCGCGTGATGAGTTGGATCTTGCACAGGCGGATGTCCGAGATCTGCAGCTCTGGATCAAGGCGCGCGCGCCCGAGGTAGTGCTCAACGCAGCGGCGATGGCCTGGGTGGATGCCTGTGAAGAAGAGCCTGATGCCGCGGAGCAGATCAACGCCCGTCTACCGGGTGTGGCCGCGCGCGCCTGTTGTCTCGAAGTCATCCCCTTGATCCACATCTCTACGGACTACGTCTTCGGAGATGAGTCCCGTGGCGGCTCCCCGCCCTACTCGGAAGACAGTCCGGTTTGCCCCTTGCAGATCTATGGCCACAGTAAGGCGAGAGGAGAGCGGGCGGTGTTGACCGCTGGAGGGGCAGCTACGGTGGTCCGGGTCTCCTGGTTGACCGAGCCGGGTGAGGACACGTTCGTGCGCTACCTGCTCAGTCAGGTACGCGCTGGTTGCAGTCAGGTGTTCGTGCTTCGCAACCAGAAGGCTCGACCAACGATGACTGGTGGAGTATCACGCTGGCTCCTGGGAGTCGCCGAACTACTCGCCGATGGAGTTGCCGTTCCCAATATTCTTCATCCGGCGGGCTGCGAGGCGATCTGTCGCGGTGAGTGGGCTGAGGCCATCCTCGCTTCGATGGGACACGGCGATCTCGAGGTCATTGACGATCCGCGCCAGCGGAGTCCTCTCTCTCATGCAGTTCAGAGTGCAACGCAGTCCGCGCTGCGACCCGCAGACAGCAGACTCGACGCTGAAGCTACGCTGCGCTGGTCTCAGCAGCAGGGCTTGCCCGAGCTTGAGGATTGGCGCGACATTCAGTGGCCAGAGTCGGGCTGAGCCCTGCTGTTTGGGCCGTAGTGCTGTGGGATCGTCTATCCTGCCCTCGTGCCAGGAAACCCCAACCCCGAGTCTTCCCCCGTGGCCACGGCCATCGACGGTGTCTTCGTGCAGGATTTGCGCTGGTATAGCGACCAGCGCGGCAGCCTCTCGGTGCTCTTGAGGAGCGATCAGCAAGAGCTCAATGGTTCGGAGATCGGCCAGATCTACGTCACTACCGTGCGTCCGGGAGTCGTTAAGGCCTGGCATCGCCACAAAGAGCAACTGGATCGCATGGTGGGCTTGCGCGGTCAGATCCTGCTCGTGCTCATTGATGGGCGCGAGGACTCCCCCAGCTACGGAGCGGTGGTAGAGCAGGTCCTGGGTGATCGGCATCATCTTCTCGTGATGATCCCTCCCGGTGTCTGGCATGGTCTCAAGGGCCTCGGCGAGGGGGAGTCCATGGTGCTCAATGCGCCGAGCCGTGCGTATTGTCTTGAAGATCCTGACGAAGAGCGCGCTGCCCCGCATGAGCCTCCAGCCACGGGCCTGCCTCGCTACGATTGGCGTCGCATCGATGCATGAAGGTTCGCTGCGTGAATTACGCGCAGCCCTTCCCACCGGTCAATTGCTCGAAGATCCCGAGCAACTGCTGGCCTATGCCGGTGATGAGTCCGGCCTGGCCCCGGTTCCGCCTCTTGCGGTGGTTCAGGCTCGGTCGCTCCCCGACATCCAGGAGTGCCTGCGCTGGGCCACTCGGTACGGTGTTCCAGTGACTCCCAGAGGCGCGGGCACGGGGAAGGCCGGAGGCTGCGTTCCCGAGAAGGGCGGCATCGTGCTCGCTCTCGCCGGTATGGACCGTATCCTGGGCGTATACAGCGAGCATGGCTACGCAGAGGTTGAGCCTGGAGTGGTTACCGGAGCCTTTCGAGAGCAGGTCGCCAGCGAACACCGACTGTTCTATCCACCGGACCCCAACTCTCTGGACACCTGCACCCTGGGTGGGAATGTCGCCACCAATGCCGGTGGACCTGTGGCGCTCAAGTACGGTGTCACTGGCAATTTCGTCATGGGTGTCACCGCCGTGTGCGCCGACGGAACCGTACTGGAGACAGGCCGTCGGCAGCCCAAGGGGGTCAGCGGCTACGATCTAACGGGGCTCCTGGTCGGCTCCGAGGGTACTCTTGCGGTGATCGCGGGTATCCGGCTCGCGCTCCTTCCCCGGCCCCGTGAGGTGGGCGCAGCGCTGCTCGCGTTTTCTGACGTGAAGGCAGCCGCCGACGCTGTCTCGCAGGCCAGGCTGCGTGGTCTCAGTCCACGAGCGCTAGAGCTTGTCGATGGCCACAGCCTGGACCAGGCGCGGACGACGGGCCTTCTCGATCTGGAAGATCACTGGGGCTCTTTGTTGTTGGTGGAATTCGATGGAGAGCCGGGTCAGCCAGAGCTGTTGCTCGAGCGTTTCGTCGATGACCTTGGCTCGAGCGCGCCGCTCGCCGTCCGCAGAGCAGAAGGGGAAGCCGATCGTCGCTCACTCTGGGAGCTGCGCCGACGCCTCAGCAAGTTGGTCAAGCAGGGTGCTGTGGGCTACATCAGTGAGGATGTCGCCGTTCCCATCGGTTCTATTCCCAACCTGGTGGCATCTCTTGCGCCCATTGCAGAGTCCGAGGAGTTGGTCCTTGCCACCTACGGTCATGCTGGTGACGGCAACCTGCACGTGAACATCCTTTGGTACGACGAGGGGGGCGCCGAGCGGGGTGAGCAAGCAGCGGACGAAGTGATCCGACGGACTCTGGACCTGGGCGGCACCATCTCTGGCGAGCATGGGATTGGGCTCTCGAAGCGTCGCTTCCTACCCTGGGAGCAGAACGCCCATCAAATCGCTCTGCAGAGGTCACTCCGAGAGGTCTGGGATCCTGCCGGGATTCTCAATCCGAGCAAGGTGATCGCTCGCAGTTGAGGATCGGAGTTCGAGGCAGCAGCGAGCTGCGGATTGCATGAGCTTAGTTTCGCTTTGGAGTGAGCGCGCGTCCCAGGGCCGTCCAGGCGATAGGTGCGGTGGGTGCTTCTCGTAGAGCTTGCAGTGCCATCGCCCGCGCCTCGCTTCCGCGCCCGGCTCTGGCGAGTCCATGAGCGATGACCGCATCCAGGCGGCCGAGTCGATTCTGGATCGCTCGGTCGGACTCCAGATGAGCCGAGCTGGTCAGCACCTCTCGGGTGGCGCGCACCATGGCGACGCGGTCATCTGAGAGTCGATGCAACTGCTCGCCGTAGAGTGCCAGCAACTCGGGTAGGACTCTGATGTTCCTGCCTTCGCCGGTCAGGCGAAGCCAGAGGTCGTAGTCTTCTGCTCGCTGCAGTTCCTCGTTCATGCCGCCGGCGTGCTCCCAATCGGTCCGCCGCAGGGTCACCGTGGATGTGCACACGAAGCAGTCCAGTGTCAGATCGCGGTGATTGAGGGTTCTTCCTTCGGTTGGAATGGACACCCGGCCCTGCAGAGCGCTGCTCTCTGCCCCGCCCATGTCGCCACAGACGAGGGCCAGGTCGGGCTCGCTCTTCAGGAAGTCAATGGAGCGGACCAGTCGATCAGTGGTCCATTGGTCATCGTCGTCGAGGAGGGCGATGAACTCGGCCTCTCCGCGTGCCGCGGCGAGGTTGCGGGCGGCCGCTGGACCTGCACCGCTTCCTGCTTCTTCATCGATCACGTGCACGTGGAGGCATAGGGACGCTGCGTGCGCCTCCCGAACCCTCTCGACGCTGTCGAGGGCGCGCTTTAGGAGCTCAGGGCGCCTCCAACTGGCGACCAGCACATCGACGTGGACCCGACTGTCTGGCTGCTCAGGGCCCACCGGTGACGCCCGAATCTGCTCGCGCCCAGTCGACGGTGGCGCGTACACCCTCATCCAGTGACGTCGTCGGCGTCCAGCCGAGGCGTTCCCGGGCAGCTGCAATATCGGCGACCATGTGGCGCTGATCTCCGGGTCGTTCGAGACCATATGAGACCTCCCAGGACTCGGGATCGATGTCACACGACGAGACAGCCATTCGCCAGAGCTGGTTGATGCTTGTCTGAGTTCCTGTGCCGAGATTGAAGACCAGCGCATTCAGATCGGGGCGATCCAGAGCAGCGATCCACGCGTTTGCGACGTCGCCCACATAGACAAAGTCACGGCTCTGTTCTCCATCGCCGAAGATCGAGATCGGCTCGTTGCGCAGGACGTTGCCAATGAAGATGCCGAGCACTCCCTGGTAGGGGTTTGTCAGTGACTGGCGCTCTCCATAGACGTTGAACATGCGGAACGCGCAACTCCTCAGCCGTTTCTCTGCGGAGCCCTGGGTGGCGGCCAGGAGCACCGAGCGCTCAGCGGCCCACTTGGTCACACCGTAGTAGGACAGCGGGTTGCAGGGCGCGGACTCTCCAACGGGCAACTGCGATGGGCTGCCGTAGACGGTCATTGATGAGGCGTAGAGAAAGGTCGAGGCCCCGTGTCGGAGTGCCCCCTCCAGCATGCGCGCTGTGCCCACGCCGTTGACCTCCATGTCCCAGGCTGGCTCGTCGAAGGAGCGGAAGGTAGAGGCCTGTCCGGCCAGGTGGCAGACCGCGTCAATGGGGTGGGCATCCAGGGCGAGGAAGGCCTGGTCGATGTCGGCTGGATTGCGCACGTCTCCTTCGACAAAGACGGCTCCCGACGGAACGCAGTCGCGCCGGCCGTTGCTCAGGTTGTCGAGGACGACCACCTCATCACCGCGAGCGAGCAGAGCATCTGCGATGTGACTTGCGATGAAGCCAGCGGCGCCGGTAACGAGTACCCGCATCTATTTCTCCTCTCCGAGCTGCCTGGCCCTGCGCCGCTCGTTGCGCTCCACCAGTGATCTCAGGCTGCGCGCCAGGGTAGCTCGGCTTCGCTGCAGGTGTCCTGCTTCGGCTCGCTCGGTAAGTTCGAGGAGGCGATCTTCGGAGTTGCGTAGGACAGCTCGCATCCACTTGTCGTCGACCCTCCTGCGCCCCAGAGCCTGTGCTCGCTGTGACAGGGTGGATTCGGCACCCTGAATGCCGGCGAGGGTCCCTACCGCAGCAGCGAGGGGAGCGGTGCCAGAGAGCAGTTGTTGTCCCAGACCAGCGAGAACTGAGACGGCAATGGCGCTGCTCGAGCTGCGCAGTGTTTCCTGAGGCATGGAGCGCAGCAAGAGGTGTATCCGATTGCGTGCCAGGAGGTGGGCGCGTTGGGTCATCCTTGTCCCGTAGGAGCTGCTGCCTCGGTGCAGCACCCTCGCGTTTGCTACGTACAGGCAGGGGTAGCCGAGCAGCTGCGCTCTCAGGCTGAGCTCGACGTCCTCGAGGTAAGCCTCCATGGAGCCGTCGAAGCCGTTGCAGTCGTCGAGCAACTCCCGGCGATACACGCAAGCACTGGCAGGAGCCCCAAAGACCCAACGGTCCGTGTCGAATTCGCTGCCGTTCACGGCACCGGAGCCAATCTCGAACGGCTCGCCCCAGCGACAGAGCCCGTGACCGGCCGAGTCAATGATCTCTGGATTCTTCAGCTGAAGTACCCGCGAGGCGAACGAGCCGGCGTCGAGATGGGTACGTGCAGCGAACTCCATGGCGTCCAGCCAGCCGGGCTCGACCCTGGTGTCGTCGTTGAGCAGAGCGACCAACTCCCCCCGAGCCGAGCGCAGCCCCGCGTTGGCCGCCTTTGCAAAACCCCGATTGCTGGCCAGGCGAAGCTGGCGCGCTGATGGCAGATGTCTGCGTGTGAGCGCGCTGACCTCGGGAGCGGGCCCATCGATGACCACGATCACCTCAGGCGCCGGTCCAGTCAGCCGCGCTATGGCATCCAGACAGTCTCCCAACCACGGCAGGGAGCCCTGGTGAGTTGGGATGACCACTGAGAATCGCGGTCGCAGCTCGGGGAAGCGTAGCCCGATGACACTCTTGTCCGGCGTAGCCAGCGGTGCGGCAGGCTGAGTGGCTTCTGGTTGACGAGTTGACGATGCCTCGCGGGCATCGAGTTCTTGAATCTCACTGAGTAGATCCAGACTGGCGATGAGTCGAGGTCGACGCCAGGGTGCCCTACGCGCCAGAGGAGCCAGTAGGTGGAGGACGTCACGCCACTGTCGTTCCTCTCGTTGTTCTTCGCGTGGCGCCAGCACCTCCAATTCTTCGATGCCGCCTCGTTCGGCCAACTCAAGCCAGTTCTGGAGAATCCCTGGCGTGATGGCAGCGCGGAGCCTCAGGCGGATTTGCGGTCTGTCATTGCGGATTTGGCACAGGTGCTCTGCTGCTTCCAGTGCAGCGCTTGATTCTTCGCCGAGTTCGAGGGTCAGTTGGTGCAGGCCGCTATCGACGAGGCGCCGCAGAGTCCGACGGTCACAGGCGAGCCGAGTGTGCAGGCTGGTGAATACCCCGCGTGCGATGCTCTGGTCGATTCTCTCGAGAGTTGCTGCGTCGGACAGCGGGTCGGGATTGCCGCTGATGACGAGGTTCTGTGGCTTGGAGGTGTCGCTCGTAAGCCAGCGTCGTGCCAGTGAAAACGGGGGACTCAGGGGTTCCTCCTGCCGAGTATGGTCTCGCTGAGGATGCCGAGGTCCAGGCTCAGAGACCAGCGGAGCACATAGAGGAGATCCGAGGCGATCATCTCGTCCAGGCGCCATCGGCGCAGACGATCGAGTTGCCAGACCCCGGTGATCCCGGGTCGCACACAGAGCCTGGCCGCCTGCCAGTCTTCCAGCTCGTCGGCCAGGCTGGGCTCGATGGGGCGGGGGCCTACCAGCGCCATGTCGCCTCGAACGACATTCCATAGCTGCGGCAGCTCATCGATGTGCAGCCAGCGAAGGACTCGCCCCAGGCGGCCCCCGCCCTCGCGTCCTTCGATGCCCGGTCCGCTCCGTAAGCGAAGCATCAAGAAGCGTTGTCCTGCGAGGCCGACTCTCGGGCAGGTCAGTAGTGGTTGGTTCTTTCCCGCCAGGGATGAGAGTGTGAGCAGGAGCGGCGCGATAGGTAGGAGGGCAGCGAGGGCGAGGCCGGCACTCAACCGACCAGCGAGGCTTGCGGCAAAGAGCATGGCGCGGGATTCGGCACCGCTGCCTAGCTGCAGCGCCGGGTAGCCCCCGATGCGAAGACCACGTTTGGGTTGGAGGAGCCCGGTCGCGCCCGTCATCACGTAGGTCACGGCCACCCCAGAGCGTCTCAAGGCGTCGACTTGAGCTGCGCTCTGTTGGAGTTCGTCGGGTCCCCCGACGAGCACGACGGCCTGGGCGCGCAGATCGGCTGCGATATCGACGACCTCCCGAAAAGCCCGCAGACGTGGCGTGGGGCCCCCTTCGCATAGGGGGTCCAGGGGGACAAAGCCGAGCATGCTGAGCCTTTCGCTGCGATCGGCAGCGATGCGGTCGCAGAACTCTTGAGATGCTCGTGGTTCTCCGGCGACGAGCGTGCGGACAGGTCCGGTGAGAGAGCGACGAGTGAGCTGACGGAGGCTGCGGATTGCTCTGGCCGCCCCGTTCAGAATGAGCGCGGCCAGAGTTGCCCAGACACCGGCTCCCACCAGGCTTGGCAGTGAGACAGCGGAACCACCGAGGGCAGCAAATACGGCGAGTGCGCTGACTCCTACCGTGGCCAGACGCAGCGTGTGGTGGGGTAGTGACGGTAGCGGTGCCCGCCCCAGGATCGAGTCCGGACCGGTGGGGGTGAGCAATGCGCCCAGGGTGCACAGGGCGACCAGCAGCGCTGGAGGCATCGAGGGCAGCAGCGAGGTTGCCAGGAGCATCTGCGCAACCATGACCAGCAGCCCCCCCCGTGCCAGCAGCGTGAGGGCTTGAGTTGCCGCACCCATCCACCAGCGGGAGCGCCACAACCGTGGACTCCAGGCGAGCCCAAAGAGTAGCCCGGAGTGCAAATGTCGCCAAAGCAGGGGGTTCCACGGGACCTGGCGTCGGCTGCCACCCGCCAGCGCGTGGCGAACCCTCGATGCGGGTTCAAAGTGCACTTTTCTACCGCTGGCAGCCAGTCGCCGGCACAGGTCGACATCCTCGAAGTAAAGGAAGTAGCGCTCGTCGAAGGGGCCCGCAGTGGGAACTGACGATCGTCGCAGCAGCATCGCTGCGCCACTGACCCAGTCCACGTTCTGAGGCCCCAGCGGATCACTCTGGGTCATCAGGTGTAGGCCAAGGAGGCGCCGGCCGAGCGGAACGCGGGCGAGCGGGGTGCGTCGGGCGAGCACCACGAGGGGGGTATAGAAGCGTCTGGGGCTGGCCTGACGCTCGCCGCTGGGAAGGATGAGCGCGGGGGCAGCGAGGTCTGTCTGGGGCTGACTGCGTAGGGTCTCGACCAGGGGAGCAAGGCCACCTGTTTCGAACTCAGCATCGGGATTGAGCAGCAGGATCATTTCTCCGCGACTTCGACGAAAACCCTGATTCACTGCCGCGCCGAAGCCAAGGTTTCGTTCGTTCTTCAGGATCTGGATACCAGGATCGTCGCTGATGCCGTTGGTCGCGCCATCGCATGAGCCGTTGTCAATGACCCAGATTTCTCCCGTGATATCCTCGCGTCGTAGCTCGTTCTGGATCGAGTCGAGGCAACGACGTAGCTGTGGGCCGCTGTCATAGGCGACCACAATTGCGGAGAGTTGCGGTGGGTCCGGTGGGCGCATGAGCCTCGCATTGCCAGTTTTCGGCGCGAGATCATTGTTCACTCCGCTGCAGACGGTGGCAAGGTGAAGGGAGTGGGCCCTGTCGATGAGAGGGAGGCCCAGGAGCCTGGCATGCGCGTTCTCTTGCTCACTGATGCACTTCCAGAAATGGCTCGCGGGGGTCTGGATCTCCACGTGGTTGAGCTGAGTGCGGCGCTTCAAGCAGCAGGTGTCACTGTGCACACCTATGCCGTCCATGGGGATGGGTCGAGCGTCCCAGGTGCAGTCGAAGGAGTGGCCAGGCACCTTGCTTCGCCCGGTAGCGAATCCCTGTTGACCAGCTTCGACAGCCTGTTGGCCGAGCACGAGCCGGACGTAGTTCACATTCACAGCTTGCAGGGAATCAGTCATCGTCTTCCTGAACAGGCGGTTCGCTTCGGGGCTCGGGTGCTGTGGACTCTCCACGACTTCTATTCGATCTGCCCGCGCACCCATCTCCACGACGGCGATGGTCAACCCTGTGAGGGTCCACGGCTGGGCGCAGCCTGTGGGCCTTGCTTCGGTGGCTTCCGGGGGCTCCTCGCTGCGCCCATACTGGGACTGCGCTACGCAGGCTATCTGGGCGCTCTGCATCGCTGTGAGAAGCTCATTGTTCCTTCTCGCTACGTCGGCGATGTCCTGCTCGCTGAGGGCCTTCCCGAAGAGAGAATTGAGGTCCTTGCCCCGTCAGTACCCCGCCCATCTCGCCTCGCCGAGTTGTCCGTCGACAGTGGTGACTGTCGCTTCGTTTTTGCCGGTGACCTACGCGAAGCGAAGGGAGCAGACCTCGCTGTGGAGGCTATGGCTATGCTTCGAGACTCGTCGATCTCTCTGGAGGTACACGGAGGTGCGCCCGCACCGCCCGCGCCCCGGGAGGTGGAGTTTGAGGAGCACCTGTCTGCCGCGGCTACGGGATCGGCCGTGTCCTTTCATGGTCGCTACGAGCCGGAAGAGTTGCTGTCGATACTCGACGGCGCAGCGGCGCTCATCGTGCCCTCGCGGGTTCGCGAGAGCTTTGGACGCACGGCCAATCTGGCACTACTGGCCGGCATTCCTGTGATTGCCGCTCGCCACGGCGCCCTGCCGGAGTTTGTTCGCGAAGGAGTCAACGGGGTCCTCTTCGATGCCGGAGATGTCTCATCGCTGGCTGTGTCGATGCGCGCGGTCCTTGAGAGTGGCCTCGACATGCAGGCGGACATGGATTCCTGGCCGGTCGCCCCAAGCCTGGATCAGCATGTCTCCAGGTTGGTCGAGCTGTATGGAGCTCCGGCATGAGTCGGCTCAGTGCAGGGGATGTGGCGCTGTGTGTGCCCGCCTTTCGAGAGCCACTGCTCGGCTTCGCTCAGGCGATCTCCGCTCTCGACCCAGCGCCGGGCGCGCTCCTGGCGGTTGATGATGGCAGTGGTGATGGCACGGACTCTCGACTGCGAGAGGCAGGCTTTGAGGTCATTGTTCATGAGCAGAACCTCGGGCTGGGAGCTGCGCGCAACACGTTGTGGAGGCGAGCCGCTGACCTGGGCTTCTCTGCGGTCGCCTACCTGGATGCAGATGCCCACCCTCCTGCGGACTACTTGCGGGCAGTCTGCGAGATTCTGGGAGAGGAGCGGGTCGCGGGCGTTGGTGGTCGCAACATTGAGCCCCACCCCAAGGGTCGTGCCGACCGCTGGCGTGCTCGTTTCTGGCCCCAAGAGTTGGGAGGACAGTCTCTGATGGATGCACCGATGCTGGTGGGTGCCTGCGCCAGCTATCGGATCTCTGCACTGCGCGATGTAGAGGGCTTCGATTCCGGGCACCGTACCCACGGTGAAGATGTCGACATTGGTCGCCGTCTCCGTGCTCGTGGTCATCGACTGCACTATGAGCCCGAGATGATCGTGCATCACACCAGAGAGGACAGCGACCTGAGCCTCGTGCGTGGTTGTTACCGCCACTGCCGCGAGGGAATGCGGGCGACGCTCCGCACGCCCGGTCGCGAGCCTCAGCCGCTCGCACTGGTTGTCGGAATGGGGCGCAAGTGGCTGCATGCACCTCTTGCTTCGCTGGTGCGACGACATGACGTGAGCGAGGCGCTCCTTGGCAGCGCCGCCTGCGGTGCGGGGATGTTTGGCTACCTGGTGGGATGGGTCCGTGCCGATAAGGCTCCGCCGAGGAGCTCGGCATGAGCCTCTCGGTCATTGTGTTTACCCGCGACGACGCCGAGCACCTCTCTCGCTGCCTCTCTACTCTGCGTGACGATCGGATGGACGCTGTCACTGAGGTCATCGTCGTCGACAACGCATCGACCGATCGGACGGCTGAGGTCCTTGAGGGCTTCGCGGAGTCGCTCCCTCTGCTGGTCCTCAGTCTCGAGGTCGACACCTCGTTCTCAGCGGGGAACAACCTCGGACTGGCTCGGTCGTGCGGCGAGTACGTTCTGTTTCTCAACCCGGACACTCTGCCCACCGCGACGGTGCTCTCTGTTTGTATGGAGGAGCTCAAGACCAGCCGTGATGTCGGGCTGGTTGGTCCTCGCCTGGTTCATCCCGGTGGCGTCGACCAGGACAACGGTTGGCAGCTACCTCACCCCCTGACACTGGCTCGTGAGCATCTCCGCGTGACGCCTCGTCGGGTTCCGCCCAGCGGAGGAAGGTGTACGGAGGTGGGGTGGCTGATGGGCTGTTTCCTTCTCGGCCGTGCCAGCCTGCTCCGTGATATTGGAGGCTTCGACGAGGAGTTCTGGTTCCATGGCACCGATCTGGAGCTATGTGCACGAGTCCGGGCCACCGGCAGGTCGATTCTTCGGGTCGATGATGTCGCTCTTTTGCATGTGGGGCACCAGCGCTGGGATCGAGGACGAAGACGCGCATCTCAAGCGGCTCTGGTCCAGTACACACACCGCGAGCACGGCAGCCTCGCTGCCTACGGGGTTGCATCCCTCGCACGCCTCGCAGAGGCACTTCGTCCATGAGAAGCGCCTGGCTCATTGGTCGCAGATCGATCGCCCGAAGGGGTGGTGGGGACGCCATGCAGCTGCATGAGATGGGGGAGTTGCTGCGCGCGGGCGGCTGGCGAGTGAAGCAGGGGTTTGCTGCCGGTGCGGTGATGCCCCAGGCAGGGGATCTCGTCCTGTTATCGAGTGTTCAGCGCTGTCACGACTGGGGGACGCTACCGGAACGAACGGTGGCTGCCGGCGCCTCCCTGGTGGTGGTGCCGCTCTATCACCCCCTGGACCTGTACCATCGTCGCGGGCGTCACGGATTGGATGCTCTGCTGGCTCGAGCCCTTCCGAGCGCTGACCGGTTTGCAGCCCTTCGCTGGGGGAAGCTGGACCTGCGCAGTCGAGCCAGAAAGGTGCTCGCACTGGCCGACCGGATTCTACTTGTTCACGAGGACGAGGAACTGTGGCTGAGCCAGGATTTCGGATTCCGTGGTGGGGTGCAGACCAGGGTGGTGCCGGTCGCTGTGCACGCTCACCTTCCGGCAGGACCGGTGCCGACTTGTCCCTTCGGTGAGCGGGACTTTGTGTTTTGCGCAGGCCGAATCGAGCCTCTGAAGAACAGCCTGTCCGTCCTGCGGGCAGCCTCAAATCTGGGCCTTCCTGTGGCCTTTGCCGGCGCCCTACCCGGCGCCCGACATGCCTTGTACGGAGCGCGCATGCGACGAGAACTTCGCGGTCATGGCGACCAGCGGGCACGTTGGCTTGGAGAGCTTCCCTACGAGCAATTAAGGGGCCTCATGGCACAGGCCAGGGTGCACGTATTGGCCTCTTGGACCGAGGTCGTTGGCAGAGTCAGTCTCGAGGCCGCCCTAGCAGGTGCTGCCGTGGTCGCATCAGACACGGGCCATGCGGCTCGCTACCTGGGCCGTGATAGTGAGGGTGTGTTCCTGTTCGACCCTGAGCGGGTCGGGGATCTCGAGAGGGCGTTGGACGAGGCATGGCGAAGGGGCGCGGCGCCTGGCGGCGAACTGGTATTTAGAGTACGGGAGCGCTTCACCTGGGAGGTGGTAGCGCCGGCCTTCCTGGAGGCGCTCCCTTCGTGAGCCCCTCCCTCGCCAGGCGGCTCCTGCCCGCCCTGGTCTTCGGTCTGTATGCCAGCCTCCGCTTCACCCGGGAGTGGACTTTGTGGTTGCGTGGTGAGGGACTGCTGGACGCTGCTGTCGTTCTGGTCTTCGTGTGCGCCGCCCTTCTTGTCGGCTGGTTGGTTCGAAGCCGAGCGGGACAGGCTCCGGTTCCTGCGGTAGCTATCTTCCTGGCGACC
>CAZEIY010000009.1:21169-26485 GCA_964512375.1 uncultured Rickettsiales bacterium
TCGGCCGTCGCACTCCTCGCCACCTGGGAGCAGTCAGAAGAGAGAATCCACCTCGCCATTTACGCACTGGTTGGCGCGCTGGCCTGGTCTGCCAGCTCCTACCGACTGTGGCCCGCCCTGGGCCTTGGGATTGTGATCGGAGCGGGCGATGAGGTCCTGCAGTTATTCATTTCCTCTCGGGTCTTCGACCTGCGCGATCTGATCGCCAACGTGGGCATCGTCACCTCGTTTGTACTACTTACCTCCGGCGGACGCCGCTCGTGGCTGTCGTGCGTGCCGTTGGCGGGTGTCTGTCTGGCGCTCCTCCAGCTTCCAGTCCCCGCTTCAAGCTCCACGCAGGTTGGCGAGTTCAGCGACGCGGGCGACTCGGCTCGCACCCCATCTCGTGTCCTGTCTCAAGGGGTTCGCTCGTCTCTTCCTACTGTCGTCACGGAGCCATCGAGGAACGCGGCTGCCTATTCCGGTTCCAGCGTAGTGCTCATTACAATCGATGCGCTGCGAGCCGATCACCTCGCACCATGGGGTGAACCTCCCCTCGAGTTGCCCACCTTCTCTCGTCTGCAGCAGTCCTCCCTTAGCTTCGAAGAGGTCTTTGCCAATGGCGCGTGGACCTCCCCGGGAATGGTCTCTTTCCTGACCGGTCTGCACCCCTCTGTGCATGGTGTCGAAGAGCGCGGAATCAACTTTCCGTCAGAGGCGGTCAGCTTCCTAGACACTCTGAGTGCGGCGGGCTACGCCACCTGGGGCTTCGCGGCTGACGGCGAAGAAAACTACACGGGACTGGGCTTCCAGTTCGCCATGGACCGTACCCTGCCGCCCGAGAAGATGATCTCTGCGGCGCTCAGTGCACAGGATGGTCCCGCGTTTGCCTGGCTGCATCTGCGCGACATTCATGCTCCCTATGATGCGAGCAGCGATGAACTGGAGGCGTTAGGACTGCCCGCTGATTTGCCGTCCTCGCCGATCCTGGATCGCGCTCGTAGCCACCACACAGTTCCTCGAGCGGAGTTTCCCGGACGACATGGCTGGCTGAAGCGGCCGATCCGAGCACTGTACGCGGCTGAGCTGGCCCGTGAGGATCGCGTCCTGGGTAGGGTCCTGTCTGCGCTCGCTTCCGTTGAGAATCTCATTGTTGTGGTCTCCGCAGATCACGGTGAGGAGCTGTTGGATCATGACGGCATCGGACACGCGAGCACGACGCTGCACAGCCCTCCACACCCCGAGCTGGTGCGTATCCCACTGTTTATTCGACTGCCCGACGGACGCGGCGCGGGAGAGCAGCGCAGCGGCGCTTTTCAGCAGATCGATCTGATGCCGACTCTGGCGGGGCTTCTCGGTATCGAGGCGGAGCAGCCGGTGCCTGGGCTCGATCTGGACGGCAGGGACTTGAGCGCTGCCGTCCTCGGTGACGCGGGCGCGAGAGCTGAGCCGACGAGCGAACGTCCCGTGCTTGTCAGCAGCAGTCCGTGCGGCTGGCAGTGTCCTCCCGCGCGGCGTCATGAGCGAATACACGCTCTGATCGAGGGCAAGAGTTGGATGTTCTGTGATCCGAGTGCGGCTCCTTGTGAGGAACCCGTTGCCACGCATCTGCGAGGCTTTGGACGGAGCGCAGAACTGCTACGTCCACTTGGAGTTGAGGTTGAGTAACGGGACTTTGGAAGTGAGCAGAGGGCGCTAGCCGGATGCTAGAACAGGCCTTGGTCTAAGGGGTGCAGTTGGAACGTAAGCTTGCAGTCAGTCGGGTGCTCTGGGGAATCGCTCTGCTGCTTCCAGCTCTAGCCTGTCTGGGGCGGCTCATCTCCCATCCAGGCTACTTCATCGATGGCGAGGCGCTGATCACACCGACCATCGGCCGCGAGTTTCGTCACGGGCACCTCTTTGAGGCCATTCACTACCAGTTGATTGTCTACCAGGGCTCTCTACTGTGGGATGGGCTGCTTACGGCTCTTGGCTTTGCGGTCTTCGGAGATCACCTGCTGGCATGGCAGTGGGTCTCGCTTGCCTATGTAGTGGGTATCTCGGTGGCCGGAGCCATGGTCTTGCGTCGCAGCTCAGGACCAGCGGCCGCCCTCTCGTTCGTGCTGCTTCTTGCGTCGGCGCCTTTCTTGCTTAAGGACGGCATGCTGGCGGCCATTGGTGGGCACACCACGGGCTTGTTCTATGCCTTACTGGCGGTTGCCCTGGCCTTACCTGGTCCGGGGGGGAAGCACCGCTCCTGGCAACCTCTTGCGGCGGGTCTGGCGCTCTCTTTTGGGGCCTGGTATCTGCGCACAGTTGTCCTTGCCGGCCCAGCAGTGCTGCTGGCGCTCTGGCCTGCGGGACGCCCCGCTCTGCTCCGCTTCGCCCTTGGTCTGTTGCTGTTCCCCGCTCTGTTGGTTGCGAACGTCCTCGCGCTACTGATTGCGGGAAGTCCCGATGCGGCGGGGGGGATCTTCTCGCTGGTTCGGAAGGTTCTGTGGGAGCTGCGTGAGATTGGCTCGGCACCCCGAGATCTCTTCGGCAAGCTGGGCGAGGCGATGGGACTCCCTTATCACTCCCTTCTCTTTGCTCAGCCCGAGAGCGCTGTGGACTCGATGGTGCCCGAGCGGCCCGGCGGGGATCTCAGCGCGCGACTATGGACGTTTGCCTGGTTGGGCTCGCTGAGCACAGCGTTCGTCGCCTTTCGAAGCCGGAGGCACGGAGAGAACTCTGAGGGCGAGGCGCTCGAGAGCAGCTTGCCTGCCGGTGCCCGGGTGGTCGCTACCTTGTGCTTGAGCTACGGCCTCGTCTACGTGCTCTCTCCCCTGCGCGCCGAGTCCATCCTTGTTGATTGGGCCCGGATCATCCCACCGGTGGCACCCGGGGTGAATGCGCCGCGCTACCTCGTCCCCATCTACCTGCTCTGGACTCTGCTACTGGCTCAAGGGCTGGGCATGCTGTGGCAGAGCACTCGGTTGCGTCTTGTTGCTCCCCTGGTGCTCGTGGTTCTGGTTGGTAGCGGTTCCTGGCAGGCGCTGGGAGATGTCATCTCGGACAGAGACCCGCTTGCGCAACTCGAGAGGATCGAGCCGTACTACTACTTCAAGATGTTCGGCCCCGGCCGAGGCCCGCCGCAGCGAGTACACGAGGAATGCACCAGCGAAGATCCGGTGAGCCACTCCAATCATCTCTTCACGCTCGGGAGCTTTCTCAGTAGTCCGCCTGAGCTTCTCAGTAGGCAGCCCGACGCGGACAAGAAGAGCTTGGATGAGCTCTTGGACCGGCGGAAGCTGTCGCGTGATGACGCGCAGGTTCTTGTCCACGGCATGGGCCGAGCGCTTGGAGATCAGATGTTCTCGAGTTTCGAGATGACCTCTTCTTCTTTGCTGGACCAGGCGTGGCGATCGGCGGAATTTTTCGGTGCGGGACTCGCTGAGCCGTATCTGTTCGGAGTGGGTGAGGCGATGGATCACGGGCGTCTTCATAACCAGAAGGACGAACTGCTTTCGATGCTCTGCCGACCAACGTCCTGGGGAAGCCGGCCCCTGTGCTCCCTCGCCGGCCAGATGCTGGTCAACAATGGTCTGCAGACCGCTCCGAAGGTGCCAGGCGCCCTGTTTGTTGGCGGCATCCCCGACTTTTCCAGCCAACCGGTAGGAGTTCGCATGGAGCTGATCCGGGGCGCTGCGGTGGAACTCGCGAACTCAGCGCTGGCGCTGCAGATCAGTGAGCAGGACCTCGACGACTGGCCCCCCGAGGAGGCTGCGTTCTTTCGAGACGCGTGGACGTCTTGGCGCGATGGCGAACGATGGCATGAGGTGGGTGCCGCAGGCTTTGTGCTGGGGCGGTATCACTGAGCTAAGCTGCGGTAATCGCCCATGGAGTCGCAGTTGACCGTTCCCGTACCCATCGCACGTACAGGCTTGATCCGACGCATGTCGAACCGGCTCGCCGGAGTAGGCCCCTCGTCGCTACCGAGCAGGCTCGCAGAGCTAGCGTTCGATCTCGACCTCGCGCCAGCCTCGGCGGCTCATCTCCAGCGCCTTGCCCTCGGGTCCTCGGTGGATGCTGAGCTGCTGCTTGTGCACTTGAGCAGCCCTCCTCAACTCCGTGTTCGCCTCCTCGAGGTCCTCGCTGTTAACTACACTGCTCCGAATCAACGGGTCCTCGCGCTCAGCGAAGCGGAGTTGTCGCTCTGTCACGCAGCCCTTGGTCTTCGCCCGCAGGATTCTGGCGCCTGGGGGACTCCGCTCTTGAGTGCCGAGGTCTCCGAGCAGGCGTACCGCGAGCGACTCCTTCGGCACAGCGCGGGTCTCTATTTTGACCAACTTCATGTCCGTCTGGCCGCTGCAGCGCCTCGCGAGGAAGTAGCGCGACTCTGCTCGACGCTTCGCGATCAACTGGCTGAGGTTGCCGTTCCGGCACGATTTCCCGACCTCCCGGCGGTGGATGGGAGCATCGACGATCTGTTTGCCGGGGCTGTCGGCGTATTTCACGCAGCTTTCAGCGCCGAACAGGGCCCCACCGGGCTGCCTACCTCGTCGCTGGCAGCTAAAGCGGCACGCACTGCCGATGCCGCTCGGCGGCTTGTCGCGCCGCTCCTGGCGGACCTCGCGCAGCCAGCTGTAGAGCAGCTCACCTCCCTCTACCTGAGTCCAGGTCCTTTCGGTACGCGCCACCGTTGGCGACTGCTCGCGGTGGTTGCCGGTGACGCACCCCTCTTGGAGGTAGCAGCGTTGCGAAGGCATCTTCAGCAGCACCTCTCGATGCTTGACGAGCGGTCCAGACTCTCTCTGCTCTGCGGTGACGCGGGGCCGATCGTGCTGACTGAGACCGCACTTGCCGGGCTGATGTCAGGAAGGCTCTTTCCCAGGCCCCTCAGCGGTCTCGCTCTGCACGCGCACAGCCAGTTGCTTGTTGGCGAGGATGTCCTGGCCAGGTGCCCTGGCAGCGATGCTGCCCCCTCTACGTCGGATCTGCGCGCTGAGGTGGCTTCGTTGGTGCTCGAGACCCGCTCGTGTTGGTCGGCGGACCGCGGAAGCCTTGCCGTGCGCGACCTGCTCTTCGGGGCCTGGCCCTCTGTTCTGCATGTTGCTAGGGGTGGCGATCCGAGCGACTCTCTTGCATCGATTCACCAGACCTTGAGTGATTCTACCGATCCGGCCCTTTCCCGAGTAGGATCGGCCGCGAGTGCGCAGGGTTGGGGCGATCCTTCATGCGTTGACCTCTCTCGTAGCCGGGAGTTGTTGCGTGAGTGGGGCCCGACGTTGCTGAGACTTCAGGAGGCGACGGTGGAGGCGGTGGAATGAGTTCTCGCTACGGAGACAACCAGCAGGTTCAGCTGGTTGCGGTCGATCA
>CAZEIY010000010.1:0-20310 GCA_964512375.1 uncultured Rickettsiales bacterium
CCCGGAGGGCTGGTCCTGGCCGCGGTCCTCGTGCAGGCCACCGGCGGGACGGCGGGGATCCTCAGCCCCATCGCGTTCCTGGCCGTAATCGCCGCCAGTCTGGGTTGTGGATCCCGCCGCACCCTGCCCTGGGCGATCCTGCTCTTCACGGTGGTCGTCACTCCGTCAGTAATCGGCTGGACGGCACCGGCGACGGCAACCACCCACCTTCTGTTCGCCGTGGGAGTCTTGCTGTGTTCAGTCGTTCCAGGCCGCAGCCTGGCTGCCGAACGCGAGGCCCACGAGCAAACCAGAGCAAGGCTTCGCGCCCTGGACGACGAGACCGGAGGCCTCCGCGCCGAGACCAGCCAGGTGCTCCCCGCCTACCGAGGCAATGCCTATGACCACGCTGACCGGGACCGCGACCTGCGCACCATCGCTCGCGAACTTCAGCAAGACATGGACCGAGCCTGCAGCCTCCTGATCTCGGCAACAGGAGCCAGCGCCGCCAGCGTCTTTCGCCCCGACGGCAACAACGACCTCGAGCGCCTCGTGGTGGTAGCTAGCGCAGGTGACACACGCACGCTGGTCCACGAAGTCGGAGAACGCGAGGGCATCTTCGCCGCAGCGTTCAAAGCCAGGAGCCCCGTGCTCCTCGAGCAGCCACGAAAAAACGACCCGCGCATCGCACACCGACTCCCCGGCGCCGAGCCAGGCTCTGTCCTCGCTCTACCCCTGGTCGACGCGGAGCGGCGCCTGGGCGTGATGGTGCTCGACTGCGAAGAGGTCGGTCAGATCACCGACGAATCTCGCTCCCTGGCTGGAGACATCGCGGACTTCGTCGCACGACTCATTGCTCGTGCAGTCGACCTCAGCGCGATTCGAGAGGGAATGCGCGAGAATCATGCCTTCTACGAGGCGTGCCGCGAGGTATCCCGACACGTAAAGATCACAGACATCGCGAATGCTGTGGTGTCCTCCGCTGGTGAGTTCGTCACGCTGGATGCCTGCGCTCTCGCTCTATGCGACGATGAGATGGCACACATGCAGGTGGTGTGCTCCTCGGGCTTTGATCCGGCACCTACAGAGGCACCCTTCCCCATCGAGCACACCGAGGGTCTCCTCTCCCAGTCTGTGCGCCACCAGACCCCCATCGATCGACCCGATCTTGCTCATGCTCATCATCCGCCCCTGCTTTTTGGCCAGCAAGGAGGCAAGGTAAAGGGGTTCTCAAGCCTGCTCGTACTGCCGATCCTTACCCCTGGTGGCGTCGATACACAGACCCTCGGGGCCCTCGTAGTCGCCCGTCGCACCGGAGAAGGCTTCGCCCAGGAAGACCAAGACCGCCTGCAGGTGCTCCTGCACCAGGTAGGTGCCGCGCTCTGCAACGGGCGCCTGTTCTCAGAGCACGAGACCCGCAGCATTACGGACGGAATGACAGGGTTGTCGAACCACGGTCGCTTCCAGGATGTGCTCGCCACCAAGATCGCCGCCGCTGACCGCACCGGGCTCAAGCTGACCCTCTTGTTGATGGACATTGACCGCTTCAAGAACATCAATGACAACTACGGTCATCCCATGGGTGACGAGGTGATCCGCAGGCTGGCTCGCGTACTCGAAGAGCATGGGCGAGTCGGTACTGATCTGGCTGCACGCTATGGCGGCGAGGAGTTCTGCCTCGTCCTCGATGACACCGATGCGCTGGGTGCCGCGGTAGTGGCTGATCGTCTCCGCCAGCACTTTCGCGACGAACTCTTCGTCTACCGCGAGGGCAGCAAGCCCAAGACCTTCCACTGCACTGTCAGCATCGGTATTGCCTGTTACCCCGACGATGCCGGAAACCAGAGCGAGCTCATCGAAAACGCCGACCGCGCCCTCTATGTGAGCAAAGAGACCGGGCGCGACCGAACCACCTGCTTCGGTCTGAGCGTGCACAATGTCCAAACACCGGGACCAATGAAGAGTCCAGCGCTAAGGTAGTCAGTCCATTGACCCGCCCCGTACTCTTCGCCCTGTTGTCCTCTCTGTGCTGCGGCCTCCTGCTCAGCTGCAGCGACGATGGAGGGCACTACCAAAGAGCTCTGGCAATCGAGCGGGAGCTCCTTCGACAGGACAAGGATGCGGACTACCAGAGTCCTCGTTACCTCCATGTGATGCGCGCGCTGAGGGCCGTCCCACGTAGCTCCCCGGACCGCACACGAGCCACGACACTCCTCACTCGAATCTCCGACGCGCGCCGCATCGCGCTGAATTCATCTCTGCCCGAGCAGGTAGACCACCTGCCCACCCGCCTGCGAGGAACGGTAGCCGCTCAGCCTCCCCGAACGGACTTCAGCAAGCCAAGGCCCCCGCCGGCCGCCTCAGCCCAGAACGCGATCCCGCCGGCCGCGACGAAGAAGACAGGGGTCGCGGAGCGCGATGGCCTCCAGATCACGATGTACAGCACGTCCTGGTGTGGCTACTGCCGCAAGGCGCGCCGTTGGTTCACGGACAACGGCTTTGCCTTCGTCGAGAAAGACATTGAGAAGAGCTCCGAGGCCGCACGCGAATACAAGGCCGCCTCGGGTGGCTACGGCGGGGTGCCGCTCATCGTGGTCAACGGCAAGAGCTTCCGGGGTTTTGACCAGAGAGCGCTGCTCGCCCGCATCCGTGAGGTGTTAGGCAGCTCTGGCTGAGGGAGAGCCTCAAGCTGCTGCAGGGGGCTCCCACAGTGTGTCGTCATCACCCAGCGGTGGCCGGCCCCACAGACGAGCGGTGAGCACCCCAACCTCATAGAGAACGACCAGAGGAACTGCGAGCATCAGTTGAGTAATGGGGTCGGGCGGCGTCACGAACGCAGCCAGCGCAAAGATCAGCACGATGGCGTACTTGCGAAACCTGCTGAGGTCCTCAGCCGAGACGACGCCCAGACGAGCGAGGAAGAAGATGAGCAGCGGCAGCTCGAAGACGGCTCCAAAGACCAGCATCAGCCGGGTGACAAAGGACAGGTACTCGGCGATCTCAATCTGACTGGCTATACCGTCCCCTGCACCCACCGACATGAAAAACTGCATGGCGATGGGTAGGAGCAGGTAGTAGCAAAACGCCGCTCCGCCAACAAACGAGGCCGTCGAGCCGATGACAAAAGGCACCGCCAGGCTACGCTCTCGCTTGTAGAGACCTGGCGCCACAAACCGCCAGGCCTGAAAGAAGATCACAGGACTCGAGAGGAAGGCGCCGGCAAACAGCGAACACTTGAGGTACGTGAGGAACTTCTCGGCCACCTTGCGGGTAGTGAAGCCTCCTCCCTCGGGGAAGTAGGGCTCAGCCGGAGTCTTGAGCCAGTCGAAGATCTCGACACCCAACGGAAGCATGAGACAAACCGCGATCACCAGCGCCAATCCCGAGATCATCACCCTCCGACGGAGCTCCAGCAGGTGCTCGAGCAAGGTCATTCGATAGGATTCGACCTCATCGCCAGCCGGGACCTCATCGCCAGCCGAGACCTCCTCGCCAGCCGGGGCCTCATCGCCAGCCGGGGCCTCATCGCCGGTGGGCACGATCACAGAGTATCTCCCTCTTCGTCCAGCTCTTCGTCCAGCTCTTCATCCACCGACTCGGAGGGGGGCACAGCAGCCGAAGCACCGTGTGGAATCACATCCTCCGCGACCACAGGCCCAGGCGCTACTGGCACTCCGTCGGCCAGGGTCTCGCGACGCTCTTTGATCTGCGCGCGGCGCCTTCGAGTCTCTTCTTCATCCAGCTCAACCTCGAGAGTCAGGCGAAGGTCGCGGGTCACCTGGCGCAGTTCTCTTGTCCAACGCCCTAGCGTGCCCGCCACCTCAGGAAGCTTCCTGGGGCCGACCACCACCAGGGCGAGGCCCAACAGCACCAACCACTCCCAGATCCCTATTCCCAACATCGCCGAAGTATGGCGACCACTCCCTCGCCCCGCAAGCAGGACCGAGCCAAGGGTTGGGGCTGGCAGTGAAGTGGAACAGCCTGCTAACGTCTACATCGCCCATGTGTCGAATGTTCGCCTTCAAGAGCCGCGTCAGCCTCAAAGTGCAGCGCAGCCTCGTCAAAGCAGAGAATGCGCTCCAGATCCAGAGCAGCGAACACCCGCACGGCTGGGGCATCGCCTACTACCTGAGCGGACAGCGCTCCCCGCACGAGGTGCGCAGCGTGAACTCAGCCTTCTCCGATGAGCGCTTCCGACGTGTGTCGGAGTTTCTCACCGCCAACGCCGTAGTTGCCCATGTTCGCAAAGCAACTGTGGGCGACCTCACACCCGAAAATACCCACCCTTTTCACTGGAAGGGGTGGACCTTCTGCCACAACGGCACCCTGTTCGGCTTCGGCGAGATCGAAGAGCAACTTCGCGAGCGGGTCAAGCCGCGCTTCCTCAACAGTATCGGCGGCAGCACCGACTCCGAGATGCTGTTCTACCTGGTGCTCAGCACCCTCGAAGATGCCGGTTTCGACGTCGACAATCCCCCCGACTCCTTCCCCAATGCCATTGAAGATGCTCTGGGCGACCTGCTTGGCTGGCTACGCGATCTCTGTGAGGCGACCGGGGCTGACGAGCGCGAAGCAATGATGAACTTCATCCTCACCAATGGCCGCATCCTCATCGCCAACCGCTACAACGGGAACCTGAGCTTCTCGACTCAAAAAAAGCGATGTGCTGACTTCGACATCTGTCCGGTCGCCAACAAGGTCTGCTTCGGTCCACGGCGCATTGGCATCAGCCACACCCACGTGCTCATCGCCTCGGACCCCACCAGCCCCGATGACATCTGGGAAGAGGTGCCCAATCGGGGAATGGTGCTGGTCGACAACGAGCTACGCCTGTCTGTACGAGCTCTACCAGGACGACAGGCGCCAGCAGCGAATCGCCTGAGCGCGCCCCCAACTCAAGCTTGAGTTCAACCCAGGGCCGTGCAGCAGCTTAGCGAGGTCTCGCCAAGCGATTTGCTGCACTCGCTCTCATTCAGAGAACGACCACTTCCTGGTGCAGGCCAAAGACCCCTCGCAGGGCGTCACTGATCTCGCCAAGTGTGCACTCGCTACGTACCCCATTAAGAATCAGGGGCACAAGATTCGCCTCTCCCTCAGCGCCACGGCTGATGGCGTCGAGGGCGGCCTGCGCAGCCGACGAGTTTCGCGACTCGCGAACCGAACGAGTGCGGGCCACCTGACGCTCTTCCAGCTCGGGATCCAAACTGAGGGTGTCGGGCACCGGCTCCTCACCCACCTGGTGAACATTGACACCCACTACCTCGAGGTCACCGCGCTCCATAGCCCGCTGGATAGCGTAGGCGGCATCCTGGATCTCGCGTTGCACGTAGCCCTGCTCAATTGCGGATACCATGCCGCCCATGTCCTCGATCCTAGACAGATAAGACTGCGCACCGCTCTCGATGGAATCGGTCAACCACTCCACCGCATAGGAACCTGCCAGCGGGTCCACGAGATCAGCGACCCCACTCTCAGAGGCGATGAGTTGCTGGGTTCGCAGAGCAATACGCACCGACTCCTCAGTGGGTAACGCCAGCGCCTCATCACGACTGTTGGTGTGCAGACTCTGAGTGCCACCCAGTACGGCCGCGAGAGCCTGCACAGCCACACGCACAATGTTGTTGTCCGGCTGCTGAGCGGTCAGCGTCGAGCCGGCGGTCTGAGTATGGAAGCGCAGCATCATCGACTTCGGATTCGTGGCCGAGAAACGGTCCTTCATAATGCGCGCCCACAACCTGCGAGCGGCACGAAACTTGGCGACTTCTTCGAGGAAGTTGTTGTGCACGTTGAAAAAGAAACTCAGCCGCGGAGCAAACTCATCAACGGCGAGCCCGCGCGCGCGCGCAGCCTCCACATACGCGATGCCATTCGCCAGGGTAAACGCCACCTCCTGAACCGCTGTGCAGCCCGCCTCACGCACGTGGTAGCCCGAGATGGAAATTGTATTCCAACGAGGCACCTGCTCCCGGCAGTAGTCGAAGATGTCGGTGACCAGCCGCATCGACGGACGAGGAGGATAGATCCACGTGCCGCGGGCGATGTACTCCTTGAGGATATCGTTCTGCACCGTTCCACGCAGCACCGAGGGCGATAGCCCCTGCTTCTCACCCACCGCCACATACAGCGACAGTAGAATCGCTGCGGTGGAGTTGATGGTCATCGAAGTAGAGACCCGATCCAACGGAATGTCGCGCAGCAAGACCTCCATATCGTGGATGGTGTCGATGGCCACTCCAACGCGTCCCACCTCGCCCAACGAGGCCTCAGCGTCGGAGTCGTAGCCCATCTGCGTCGGTAGATCGAAGGCAACAGAGAGGCCGGTCTGCCCCTGCTCCAGGAGGTAGCGATAACGCTCGTTGGATGCCTCGGCGTCACCGAAGCCCGCGTACTGCCGCATGGTCCAAAGTCGCCCACGGTACATGGTGGGCTGCACACCGCGGGTAAACGGGAACTGGCCCGGAAAACCACTGTCCTCGAGGTAGTCAGCCTCAGACCGTCCATCGGCTGGAGTCAGGAGAGGCGGCATCTCGGTGCCGCTCGAGTTGGAGAAGCTCTCTTTGCGGGTCGGGCGCCGTGCGGTCAGAGGATCGAGGATCTCGTCATGCCACAGCTGCAGCTGCTCAGCGATAGCGTCCTTGTCGCTCATGCCTCCTCCACGGGGCCGAGCACGACCAGGGTCGCTCCGCCCTCGACAGCATCCCCCGGAGCCACCGCGATCTCTTTGACGACGCCTGGACCGCTAGCTTTGAGCTCGTTCTCCATCTTCATCGCCTCAACGACAACGATGCCCTGGTCCTCCTCGACGACATCGCCGAGCTCGACCAACAGGGCAACTACCTTGCCGGGCATCGATGTAGAGAGCACCTGCCCGCGGGAGTCCCCCGCGCCGCGGCCCAGAGCCCGCAGCACCTTTCTGCGCTCATCAAGCACCTCCACCAGGTAGCGAGTGCCATACAGGGTGACCTCATGGCCGTCTGCAGTGGGGCTGTGATCGAACTCGAAAGCCTCACCGTTTCGGATCAGGTGCAGGACACCAGGCTCGGGAAAGCGCGCGTCAACGATGCTCTTGTGCCCGTCAAGGGTGACCTCGTATCGCCCGTCGTCGAGCTGGCTGACCTCGGCCCGCACGCTGGCCCCACCGACAGTAACTTCGTACGGCATCTCAAGCCCTGCCGAGCCGGGAGAGGCGGCCTGCAAGTGCCCAGGGAGACCCCTGGCTGGAAGCATCGGCAGCGGCGGTGCCCCTGGCCAGTATCTCCTGCTCTGCGCAGTGACTTGCGATCACCGCAGCGATGATCGCCTCCTCAACATGATGACCTGCATCGAGGTTGAGATCGTCGCCCAGGTGCCGGTCAACGTAGCCCGTGTCGTAGTCCCCCTCGACAAAGGGACCATGACGCATCACCTGCACGTAGAAAGGAATGTTCGTGCGGATGCCCGTCAGCGTGAACTCGCGAAGTGCACGCTTCATGCGCTCAATCGCCGCAGCTCGATCGCGACCCCAGACCACCAACTTCGCCAACATCGGGTCGTAGTACACGGGCACCTCATAGCCAGGATAGAGGCAGCTATCGATGCGTACCCAGGGACCACCCGGCTGACGGAGGCTGGTCACTGGCCCCGGACAGGGGCGAAAGTTGTCGGCGGGGTCTTCTGCGCAGATTCGCACCTCAATGGCGTGCCCACGCTGCTCGAGATCCTCTTGCCGAAAGGACAACTCTCGGCCAGCGGCCACCAGCAGTTGGCTCTGCACCAGATCCACCCCAGTCACCATCTCAGTGATGGGATGTTCGACCTGCAAGCGGGTGTTCATCTCCAGAAAATAGAACGTGCCATCCGGGGCGAGCAGAAACTCCACCGTGCCGGCGCCGCGATAGTCCATTGCCTGTGCGGCACGCACCGCAACACCTG
This sequence comes from uncultured Rickettsiales bacterium, assembly GCA_964512375.1. Lineage (GTDB taxonomy): Bacteria > Myxococcota_A > UBA796 > UBA9615 > UBA9615 > UBA6601. The sequence continues at coordinate 7,891 of CAZEIY010000010.1, forward strand.
CCATCTGCGCTCTGAGTTCTGGAGAGAGCACAGGACAAGGGCTCTCTTCCACCAGCTTCTGATGCCTGCGCTGGATACTGCAGTCACGCTCGAACAGGTGCAGGTGATTGCCGTGGGCATCGGACAGTACCTGCACCTCGACGTGTCGTGGGCGATCAATGCACTTCTCGATGTAGACGCGATCATCGCCAAAGGCGCTCGCAGCTTCGGAGCGGGCACCGCGCAAGGCGGAAGCCAGATCCCCCGCGGAGTCGACCCGTCGCATGCCCTTCCCACCACCACCAGCGCTCGCCTTCACCATCACTGGAAAACCAAGCTCAGCTGCGATACCCGCGGCCTCCTCGTCATCAGAAACGGGGTCCTGAGTGCCCGGCACCACAGGCACACCTGCCTCTTGCATGGCGCGGCGCGAAGTGACCTTGTCGCCCATGACCTCCATGGCCCGACGCGGGGGCCCAATCCAGGTCATCCCGACATCCTCAACGGCAGCAGCAAACATGGGATTCTCGGCGAGAAATCCATAGCCCGGATGGATGGCGTCCACACCGGCCTCGAGCGCTATCTCAATGATGCGATCAATACGGAGATAGGAGTCCGCAGATGGCGCGGGTCCGACGCAGAACGCCTCAAAAGCATGACGAACATGCAGCGCATCTCGATCGGCCTCACTGTAAATAGCCACGGGAACGATGCCCAGCTCGCGACAGGCGCGGATCACGCGCACCGCAATCTCGCCGCGGTTGGCCACCAGGACCTTCGAAAAGACGCGATCTTGTAGTGACATCAAGGCTCCGGAGTTGCCCGCAAGCGGGCGCTCTATATAGCGCGGCGCACTGCTCCGGGCCAAGCGAGAGAGCTTCACATGCTCCTCATCCCCTCAAGCGTCTGGAAGCGCTGCTATGGTTTCGCCATGCGTGCGTACATTGCTATTTCCCTGCTTCCCACTCTGCTCGCCCTATTGGTGTCGGTGGCCCACACACCAGCACGCGCCGAAGAACCGCCCGAGGGGCTCCCCGAATCAGACGTGCCGGACGACGAACCCATCCCCGACCTGCCTGTCGTCGAGGCAACCGTCGACCCGGTCCTTGATCTGCTGATCAGCGCTGCCAACCCGCGCCTGTCCGAGAAAGACGGGCAGCGATTCTTCGACGCTCTGGTCGCGCGCGGCGGCACTGCCCTACCCAGTCTGGCCAAACTGTTTCGCGACCCGCAGAGTAGCGACCGCGAGAACTGGGTCGCCGCTCGCGCGATTGGACGCATCGGTGGAGAAGGGGCCAGGCGCAGTCTGGAGGCCGGCCTCGAGTCCCCCCGCGTGATTACCCGGCTGGGCGCCATCGCAGGACTTCAGAACACGGCAGACAAGGCCAGCGTCGAGCCACTGGAGCGCGCACTGTTCGATCAGGCCATGACCGTGCGGGCGGCGGCGGCCGATGCCCTCGGTGCGCTCGGAGCAAGGCGCAGCGCCGTGGCTCTCGCCCGCTCCCTCGACCTACCAGCCAATTTTCACCAGGGCAGCTCTCTCTTCGTGCGCAGGCACATCGTCAAGGCACTGGGCGCGGTCGGCAGCATCTCGGGTATTGAGATTCTGGTCGCCACGTTGTCGGACTCCGATGCAGAGGTCGCCATGGCCGCGCTCAAGGCCCTCACCCAGACAACTGGCATGGACTTCCGAGGCAACTCCGTGCTGCCCGGCACCCCTGTGGCTGAGGCAGACATCGAGGCCTGGACCGCCTGGTGGAGCAAGCGCCGCGCTGGAGAATCCAACGAGGCGAAAGAGCGCTGAGCAGGTTCGTGGGCCTCAGTTCTTCTCGGGATACACCACGCGCGCCGAGAAGCGCAGCACGCTGCGCCCAATCCGCAACTCATCGCCATTTTGCAGGCGCGCTGAGACCACCTTGTTGTCATTCACACGGCAGCCATTGGTCGAGTTGAGGTCGCGAAGATAGACCTGGGTGGCGTCGAAGACCTCGATGATGGCATGTCGTCGAGAGACATCTGAGTCTCTAAGCACCAGATCCGTGTTCAGTCTGCCAATCAGGATGCTCTCCTGCTTGAAGTGACGCACAGAGCCCCGGTCGGCTCCCTCCAGGATCTCGAGGGTGATCTGCACTCCATCAGTAGCCGTCAGAGCGCCGAGCACCTCGTCTCGCGAAAACTTCTGAGTGTCAACACGATGAGTTGGGTGGTCGGGCCCCAGGTCATCGATGACCGCCTCACTCGTCGAACGATTAGCAAGGGTATCGAGGCTTGCATCAGGACGGGAGATGGGCCCAGTCTCTGCGGAAGCGGCGAGCAGCCCCCCATCCTCGCTCTCGGCGGGTTCCGAGCCTTCTACCATCTGAAAACGAAGGCGAGTCTTGCCCAGACGAACCTCCTCGCCGTTCTTCAGCCTCGCTTCGAGACGTAGGCGCTCCTCGACAAAGACTCCGTTGGTTGAGCCAAGGTCCATCACGTACCAACCCCCGCGCTCGTAGGAGATGATCGCGTGAATGGAAGAGACCTCGCTGTCCGAAAGGAGTATGTCGCCCACCTGACGACCAAACACAGTTCGGCCAGAGCCTAGAGTCAGCGAGTCGCCCTCACGTTCGCCGTTAAGGAAGACAATTTCAGCCTCTCCTCGCACCGCAAACCTCCGAGGCCAGCTGAAAGCAGGCGTCCACCGCCCGGACCGCTGATTGGCTAGCAGGGTATCACAGGGCCGCCAGCCTCAGCGCCTGGAGACGGGTTCCCCATTGTGTAGGCGCGCCATCCCAAGAAGCCGGCAGCACAGCTCGGCAAAGTCCACCCCCGCCTCGGCGGCGGCCATGGGAAGCAGGCTCGTCGATGTCATTCCCGGAATCGTGTTGATCTCCAAGATCCGGGGGCCTCGCGCACCCCCCGCCATCACGTCGACCCGACAGGAGTCAGTGCATCCAGTCAGCTGGGCAGCCCGCAAGGCATCCGCGCGGACGCGAGCGGCCAACTCAGCTTTGATGCGAGCGGGCACGTAGTACTCAGTCCGACCCTTCGTGTACTTCGCGTCAAAATCGAACCAGCCATCCACCGGCGCGATCTCCACCACGCTTAGAGCACGACCTTCGAGAATCCCCACGGTCAGTTCGGGACCATCCAGGCACTCCTCCACCAACACCCGGTCGTCGAGGCTCAATGCTTCGCGAAGAGCCGGTTCAAGTTGCTGAGCCTGAGCAACGCGAGTGATGCCGTACGAGCTGCCCTCACGAACTGGCTTGACGATGGCGGGCAACTCAAAAGAAAGAGAGGGCACGCCAGCTTCAATGTCCTCCCCGCAGAGCACCACTCCACGCGGCACTGGCAAGCCCTCACCCCGCAAGAGCTCGAGGGTGGCGACCTTGTCCATGGTCAGAGCTGCGGCAAACACCGAGGGACCGGCGTAGGGAAGCCCCATGCACTCCAGGAGACCCTGAATGGAGCCATCCTCACCCCACTTGCCATGCAGAACAGGAAAGACGACTTCAGCCCCGCTCTCTCGCAGGCGTTGGTCCACATCAAAGCCAACATCGATCTCGACAACATCGTGACCACGAGAGCGCAATGCATCGGCTACGGCCTTGCCGGACTTGAACGAGATGGGGCGTTCCGTGGACAGCCCACCGAGGAGCACAGCAACTCGAGCACCGGGATTCTTGAAGGACGACGTGGCAGTCATTGCCCGGGAGTCTATTCCTGGCTGATAGGCTCGCGCAATGGCCCGCATCGTCCTGCTCCAATGTGAACTCGAACACAGGCACCAGAGTCCGCACCTGGCGATGTGCCTCTATGCCAGTGATTTGGAGGCTCGCGGCCATGCAGTGGACTACGCGCTGGTCCACCCCACAGCCCTCGATGAAGCCGCCCGCCAATATGCAGGCCGCTGCGACCTGCTGGTCCTCGACTCGATCTTTCCGTTCTCGCTGGTGCGTCGGCTCTCAGACCAGGTAGGTGCGACCACCATTGTCGGCGGCCACAACGCGCTCCAGCACGCCCTCCGTGGGGACGCAGACATCAGCCTTGTGGGACCCGGGCGTGCGGCCCTGCTCGAGCTTGCCAGCGCCTTCGACCAGAGACGAGAGTTGCGAGGCCTGCCTGGCACCTGGTTCCGCAGCGACAGCGGACTCATCGACTGTGGACCCGAGCTACCGCCGGCCAACCTTCGCGAGGAGTTGCTGCCCTTTGCCCCGCAGATGAACTGGAACTACTTCGGGCCACCCCGTGCGCCGGACAGCAACCTACGCATTCCCTCGGTGATCGCTGAGTTCGGCTGTGTCTACAACCGCTCGGTGCTGGCAAATGGCAGCATCTACCAAGACACCCTCCCTCGACTCCCCGATCTACCGCTGAGCCAAGCAGCGGCTCAGACGATAGAGGCCCGGTATGTCAGAGCGGAAGGTGGCTGCACCTTTTGCACGCTCCGCTACATGCCGCATGCTGTAGCCGCGGAGGCTACGGACCTGCTCATGGTGCAAGCTCGCACCCTGCTGAAGCTGGGTGCTCGAGGTCTGTCCTTGCAGAGCGAGCATCCCCTGCCCTACCTACCCGAGTTCCTCGCCGCGCTAGCTGCTGAGCCGAACCTCGCAGAGAGGTGTGAAGAACTCCACATACGCACCATCCCGTGGCTCCTGTTGCGTCACGTCAACGCCCTCGAAGAGGCCATCTCCAGCTGCGCTGAGCTGGATATTCGCCTCCATCTGGGTCAGGTAGGTTTCGAGGCCTTCGATGATGAGGGACTGGACGTCTTTCACAAGGGGCTCAGCGCCGACGACAACCGCCGAGCGGCCAGGCTACTGGGTGAACTGACCGAGAGCCATGCCGGAAAGTTCATCGGCACAGACGGCCATGGTCTTGTGCTCTTGCACCCCTGGAGCAACGCAGCAAGTCTGCGTTCAAACCTCGACGCCCTGATGGCCGATGCTCCATGGCTGCTGCCCTCCGTACGACCGGAGAGCCGCATTGAGTTCTACTGCGAGTGGACTCCTCTGTTCTGGAAGGCCTGGGACGAAGGACTGGTGGTTGAGGCGCCCGATCGCTTCGGGTGGGACTTTCGCTTCGCTGATCCGCTGTGCGCGGAACTCGTGGCCGCGTGGAGCAGCATCCTGGGGGGGCTGGCTACAGCAGGCCAAGCCCAGAGCGCCGCAATACTCTCAGGAGTGCTGGACTGCGTAGAAAGCAATGCCGACCCGGAAGATCGGCGCGGCGCCTATCTGCGTTTGCGGGAGGAAATCCAAACAGGCTGATCTCTGCAATAGTTCTCGCTCAGCTGCCCTCTCCCAGGCTGATATAGCGGAGCAGATGCATGTCCAGAGGATTGTCGATGTAGCCCCTGACCTTGGGATTCACCAGCGACACGGAGCTGAAGTGAAAAATCGGGAGCGCAGGAAGAGCCTGGACGAGTTGCCGTTCTGCAGCTGAGAGCAAGCGCTTGCGGCTCGACGGGTCGGTTGTGCGTGCCGCCTCAAGAATGAGCTCATCGTAACTTGCAGAGCCCCACTCGGACCGGTTCAGTTCGTTGTCTGAGAGGAACAGCTCAAGGAAGCTCGAAGGGTCTGGGTAGTCTCCAAGCCACCCGCCACGTCCCACCTGAAAGGCCCCCTGCTCGAGCGCCTCCCAATGTGCGCCCCAACGTCTCGCGAAGATGTTCACCTCGATGCCCAGCTCGCTGCGCCACGAATCGGCGACCCACGCCGCGACCTGCTCCTGAAGATTTCGCGCGTCCACCGCCAGCTCAAGGGGCGGGAACCCCTCACCGGCGGGAAACCCAGCCGCTACAAGCAAGGCCCGCGCACCGTGAGGATCGAAGCTGCGCGCAGCTGGATAACGATAGTCGGGCATCCCGGGCGGGACATAGCCGGTGGTGGCCAATCCGCTGGGCCCCAAGATGGTCGCCAGCCCAGCACGATCCAGGCTGAGATCGAGCGCCTTGCGTACCCTTGGGTCCGACAGCGGCGCGAGTGAGGTGTTGAGGTAGTACCAGGATGTTCCGAGCTGGGCCTGCACGTGCGCCTCGGGACGCTTCGCCAGGGTCCCCAGTTGGTCGAGGGGCAAAGCGCCCGAGGCACGACCAGTCCACAGAATCTGCCCCGAATCGAACATCTCTACGACCCGAGTCGGACCCATATCGACTCGAGCGATGACACGATCGAGGGCCACTTCCGAGCTCGAGTGATAGTACCGATTGCGCACCAGCACCAGTTCGTGCCCCCTCGTCCAGGACTCCAGGGTGAAGGGCCCATTGACGACGATGTTCTCGGGCCGGGTCCAGGCGTACCCATGACGCTTGATGGCTCTGGGGTTGATGGGGGCTGTGATCGTATGGGCCACGATCGCAGGGAACCACGGAGTAGGACTCTCCAGCTCTACGATGAGGGTGCGCCGGTCACGAGCCTCCACCCGCAACAGGCTCGCATCACGAACCTGACCGCGATGCAGTTGTCTTGCCCCCTTGATGGGATACAGAAGCGAGGCATAGGGCGAGCCGAGATCGGGATTGAGGAGACGCCTCCACGCCACGACAAAATCCGCGGCGGACACGGGATCTCCGTTGCTCCAGATAGCCCCCTCACGCAGGGTGAATGTGTACTGCCTGCCATCGGCTGAGACCTCGTAGCCGCTCGCTGCACCGGGCTGCAAGGTGTCTCCGGACGCGTTCCAGACCAGAAGGCCTTCGAACAGGCTGCCCGCGATGAATGCGCTGTGTGTGTCGGTTATCGCGGCAGGATCAAGTGTCCTCGGCTCCGGTCCCTGAGCGAAGGTGAACACGCTGTCACCGGCACCCAGGCCTACGCTATCCGTTGGCGAATCGCCAGAACAGGCCACCGCGAATAGACAGCACACGTAGAGCAGCACACGTCGGTCAAACATCACAGTCAGATGGTACAGGCTGAGCGCAACCAAGGCGCGCTATCAAAGATGTCCGCTCGGCCTCAGGGGCCCTCACTGCGGCGAGGTAGATCGCCGAGCACACCAAGACTGACAGAGAGAAGCTCCGAAGAAACCGGTGGACTCGGCAGCAGCGCTGAAAACACACGCACCTCGTCCACAGCCAGAACCCAGACGCTCAAGTCGTCCACCTTAGCCAGCAGGTACTGGTCCTCCAGATTCAGGTGCGCCAGGGCACTAATGGACGATGAAGAGAAATCAGAGAGCCGCTGGCGGCGCTCCGCTGATGTGATGCTGGACACTACGACACGACCGCTCCGTGTGGTCATCTGGGTGGCCACTGCAAGGAAGCGCTGCGTGCACATCGTCCGCAGAACCTCGTACAGTTGCATTGCATCGACGCCAGAGCCGCCCACCGCAGACGCATCCAGGACCCCCATCTCGAGTTGAGTGTCCGGCAGCAACGCGACCGCTGTCTCTGGGGAGGCCCCGGAGGCGTCACCGAATGCTGGGGCAAAGGCAAGGTCTTCGTCGTGCAGGGGGCCCCGCGGACAAGCCGTGATCACGGCCTCAAACTCACCGCTCTCAAGAACACCCGCAAACTCCAACGTGTCGAGTGCCGAGAGGTCTTCCTCGTCATCGTCGATCTCCTCGCTCGAGTGGAGGTCCACGTTCATGAATCTGGGAACTCGGCTGCGCTGCCAGCGAGCGCGGCTATCAACTCCTCTACTCGCGCTCGATCCGCAGCACGGCACAAGAGGACCCCGAAGCCATGCTGCGGCCGAAATAGAAACGAGAACGCGGTCTCATAGCTGCGCCGGACCTCATAGACGACCTCCTCCTGGTCCAATGCCTGACAGATCTCCTGCTCCTCGAATTGATCGTGGAGCTGATGGACGACGACAACGTCACCCTCCGCAACACGGCGTTCAATCTCTTCGGCGCGGGTCTCTTCACTCATAATCATCCCCTCCAGGTGAAGCCTATCAGCGTGCTGTCGCAGAATCGTCGTCGTCTGCACCGGAATCATCGTCATCAAGGCCGATATTCGTGCTGAAGGACTCAGCACAGGGTCCCAAACAGTCGAGATCCTCGCTGTGCTGAGCCCCGCAGGTGCCCATACGGCACTGATATGGACCTACGGTCACGTAGCCGCCAAGCCCCGGGCACTCGCAAAGAATCAAGCAGTCCACATCCTCCTCGCAGGGCTCACCGCCACCCCAACAGCCCGGAAGACTCACTGGAAGCAACAACGCCGAGACGAGCAGTAGAAGCCCCAGAGTGAAGGATGTCCACAGCTTCATTTGGTACTCCGTGATGGTAGATCCGCGACGACCCCGTCAGCTACTTTGTTCACCGTACACTGCAACGCTCCTCGCGCCAGCCTGACCCGAACAGAATCACCAACAAGCACCTGCGCCGACCGACGAACCAACGCGCCGTCGTCCGTCGACACCAGGGCGTAGCCCCTCGCGAGGGCCTGCAGCGGACCCAGCGCATACAAGGCCCTACGGCTGGCATCGAGTTCGTGACGCTGTAGTGAGAGGCGGGCGGCCATGGAACCTGCGAGCTGCTGTTGAGCTCGCTCGAGGCGACGCCTCGACAGGATAAGTTCTCTCTGCGGATTCAAGATGGAGAGCCGTGCTCCAGCGGAATCGAGGCGCTGTCTCCGCATCTGCAGCTGCTGACTGGTGGCACGCCGCAGGCGCTGGCGGGCATCATCAACGCGCTGCACAGCTCCGTCGAGGCTGCGCTCCGGACGCCCGAGACGAACTCGCAATTCTGTCAACCGCTGCCTGCGAGCACGTAGCTGCCTGGATAGGGAGCCTTGGAGCCGATGAACTCGATCCGCCAGCACCGCATCCAACTCCGCACGCACGGGAACAGCAAGCTCAGCGCCTGCACTGGGAGTCGCTGCGCGAAGATCGGCGACAAAATCGGCGATGGTGAAGTCGGTCTCGTGCCCCACACAGGAAATCACGGGGATCGTCGATCGAGCGATGGCACGAGCCACCACCTCCTCGTTGAAGGCCCAGAGGTCCTCGATCGAGCCACCACCGCGACCGCAGAGGATGACCTCAGCCTGGCCGATCCGATTGAGCAGATCCAGAGCTGCAGCCACCTGATGCCCAGCACCGTCTCCCTGAACACGGCTCGGCGCGAGGGTGATGTTCACGCTGGGATCACGCAACTGCAGCACTCGCAACATGTCCTGGAGCGCCGCAGCGTTCTCCGAGGTGACGATTCCAATGTGACGCGGCACCCGCGGGAGAGGACGCTTTCTCGCTGGATCGAAGAGACCTTCCTGGCTCAAGCGCGCCTTGAGTTGTTCGAACTGTCTCGCCAGCTGACCGGCGCCCTCGGGCTCCATGTGCGAGGCCACCACCTGCAGATCGCCGCGCCTCAAGTAGAGGTCCACCCTCCCAGAGACCAGCACCGCGTCGCCGTCGCGCGGCTCGAAACGAAGACGACGATTATCCCGCGAGAACATCGCCGCCTTGAGTTGAGCGTCATTGTCCTTGAGGGTGAAGTACCAGTGTCCGCTGGAATAGGACCGGAAGTTGGAGATCTCGCCCCGCACCCAGACCTGGTCAAAGACACCCTCGAGGCTGCTCTTGACCCTCGAAGCGAGCTCCGAGACCTCGTGAATCCTGCGTCCCTGGGAGAGCGAACTCATTCCGTCAGGAAGGCCTCTGGAACTCTCGGATCATGTCGTAGAAGTCGTCAAAGAGGTAGGCGGCATCATGCGGTCCAGGGCTTGCCTCGGGGTGGTACTGGACGGCGAAGGCCGGTACTCCCTCTACTGAATAGCCCTCAAGGGTGCCGTCGTTGAGATTGACATGCGTGATCTGGACCTTGCCCTCAGGAATACTATCGGCATCCAGAGCGAAACCATGATTCTGTGCCGTAATCTCAACGATACCGGTGCGGAGGTTCTTGACCGGCTGATTGCCACCACGATGGCCAAACTTCAGCTTGTACGTACGACCACCCAGGGCCACCCCCAGCACCTGCATGCCCATGCAGATCGCCATCATCGGCACCTTACCCAGGAGCTCGCGAAGCATGGGGGCCGCGTACTCAGCTACGGGCTCGGGGTCGCCTGGCCCGTTAGACAACAAGATGCCGTCCGGCTTGAGCGCGAGGATCTCAGCAGCGCTCGAGTGTGCCGGCATCACAGTGACCCTGGCTGGGCCGCGCGCAGCCAACAGACGAGAGATGTTGCGCTTGATACCAAAGTCCACAGCCACTACGTGAAAGTCGGCCTTCCCCTCGGCCGCAATTTCATAGGGAAGTCGACAGCTCACTCTGCCCGCGAGATCCAATCCCGAGAGACCGGAGTAGCCAACGAGGCGTTCGGTAAGTTGCTCGACCGTGCTCCCGTCGTTTCCGATGATCCCGCGCATCGCGCCCTTGGAGCGAATGTGGCGAGTGATCGAGCGGGTATCGACCCCCGAGAGACCCGGCACGCCGTGACGCTTGAGGTACGAGTCGAGGTCTCCATCCGCTCGGTAGTTGGAATAGACCCGGCTCACCTCTCGCACGACAAAGCCGTGCACATGGGGCTTGCGACTCTCGTCATCCCCATGAGTTACTCCGTAGTTGCCAACATGCGGCACAGTCATGGCGACAATCTGCTCGGCGTAGGAGGGGTCGGTCAGGATCTCCTGGTAGCCGGTCATCGAGGTGTTGAAGACCACCTCGCCCGTAAACACGCCTCGCGCGCCCCAGGCCATACCCTGCCAACTTCGACCGTCTTCGAGCACGAGGTGTGCGACGTCAGCCATTGCTGCTCCGGTGCGGGGTTTCGAGGCAGGGAGAGTGGTACCCGAAGCGAGCATTGGGGGCAAGAGATCGCATCGATCTCCTACGAAAGATTCTCGGATGCAATCAGCGGAGCACAGAGAGCGCTCTCAGACGAGGCCCCCGACCTGGGTCGCTCCGCGGCAGAACAGCCTGGGGAACAGCTCTCCCCAGGGTACGGGTGACCTGGCTGGCTGCCGCCTCAAATTCGGTGGCTCGCTTCTCGCTGAGGTCATGTAGCTCGCGTGGGTCCCGGCGCAGGTCGTAGAGCGCCTGCCCGCCACCCGCCTGGCGCACGAACTTTCGATTCTCACTACGCAGACTGACCGCGCAGAGGCCGTCCGCCCTGGGCGCGCTGATACTCAGCGCCTGCAGCGGCGAGATCGACTTCCCCTGCACCAGAGGGATCAGCGAGGCCGCATCCCCGCGGGGTCGACGATGCAGACCGACCGCGCCGAGCAGGGTCGGAAAGAGATCGTGCAATCTCACCTGCGAGGGCACCTCGACACCGAGCTCCAGACCCGGTCCATAGAGGACCACGGGCACCTGGGTCCACGGCTCGCTGACATCGGGACGCGTAGAGCCGGGCACCACGCCTCGACTGCCGACTACGGCAACTACCGTTCTAGTCATCATTCCCTGGCTCTCGAGTCGAGTGAGGAGGTCGCCAAGTTGCCGATCGAGGTCCACCACTCGGGCCCCATAGCTGCGTCCAGCCTCGCCCGATATCGCATTATTCAAGTCGTTCTCTGTGACCTCGACCTGCAGGGTCGGATTGACCGGATCAGAGAGCTGCAACCAAATGAAGAGGTTCTCTCGTGAGTGATAGCGAAGCCACTGTTCGAAGCGCTCGATGGTGGTTTCCGCTGGGCGAAGCACGTCCCTCAGTTCCGCGGTCCCGCTCGAAGAGAACCGCAACCAGGTCCACAGCTGCGCAACACCCAGCATCGCCGACCCGCGTATCCCATCCTGTACGTCGTCGTCATAGACCGTAAAGCCTCGCGACAGGCCGGAAGCACCACCGTCAACGGCCGCCGAAGAGACGAAGGCTGCGGTCTGAAAGCCCTCACGGCCCAGGATATCGCCCAGCGTGGATAGTTCAGAGCGAGTTCCCCCGCCGGGCAATGCTTCCGGCAGACGTTGAGCGGTAGCCAGGTAGCCGGTTGCCAGGGGGTGCCGCCCAACGAGCAGGGCGCCGTGGGCAGGCCCTTCGGCGGTCGATGGAGTGCTCGCCTGACGGAAGTACACGCCCTTCTCCGCGAGCCAATCCAGTGTAGGCGTCCGCACCCGTGACCCGGGCCCGACATGGTCAGCCCGAAGCCCATCGACCGTGATGAGCAACAGGTTGGGCAGACCCGCACGGTCCGCCACTGAGCGCCCCTTCCCACCGGCCAGGGGGGCTGAGACCACGAGCGAACTCGATATCACGAGAACCGTAGGCAAGCCCAAGATAGCCAGCGCCGCGCCCCGGCCCGTCGTGTCGAGGCGCACAAAGAACCAGCGCAGGAAGCCGCCCAGCAGGGCTCCAAAAAGCAAGGAGAACACCACGCTCAATATGGCAACTCGAGGCTCGGCGTTGACCATCCCTGGGAGACCCTGAAGGAGCAAAACGACGGTCGCCACCAGCGCAAGAACCCCGGGGAGCCACGGGTAGCGCGGGTCCCGGCCCGTGTCCAGTGCCAGACCGCGCGCCTCATCGTCGTGACCGAAGAACGCGCCAAACGGCGCCGCCAGGACCAGTCC